>JAXDCU010000277.1:0-22491 GCA_034677645.1 Verrucomicrobiia bacterium | reverse complement strand
CCTTCACCATGGACTTCGCCTCCCGGATTGCTCGCCCCCATCTTTGCACGTACCGGTAGTCCTCCAAGGTGTTGGGCTCGTCCCTGAGGTACGTGTAGAAGACCAGGTGGTCCCGGTTCAATTTCTTGGCCACCACGTCGAAGGTCGCGAGCCAGGCCCGCAGTCGGTCCCGCTCCGCCTCGGGGTCCTTGATCACTGCGGATGGGTGAGGAATCTGCACGGCGTTGACATGGTAACGTTCGACGAACTGGCGCAACGCCTCCACCTGCTCGGCAGGAATGCGGAAGGAACCGTCCGGCTGGGAGACAGGACGAATCGTCTCGCCCGGCGGCACCGCGTTCAACCGATGGTCGGACAGCACTTGGGCGCATTCGGTCTCGACCGCGGCCCAGTTCGTCGGTTCGGCTTCCCGTCCGGCCTTGGCGCGTTCACGGTAGTAGCTTCGCAGTCGACCCGCTGGCGAACCGAATTCGGTTTCCAGCGCAGGCACGGGCGGCAAGGTGAAATTCCAAACCGTCAGGTGGATCGGGATGACGCCGACTTGACCTTGGCCGGCCGTTAGTTGGCAAGTTCCGCGATACTCCCCAGCCGAGGCGTTGCGGGACGCGTAAAGGTCCACCCAGAAGCCGTGCGCTTCTTGGGCGGGGAGGTCGAACGGAATCGCCTTGAGCCGCGCGTCCCGCAAGGTCTCACCCGGCACCGGGTGTTCGAACGGAATCAGGGGGTCCGGATACCCATCCGGTTTGAAATCCGCATTGCGATACGTGCCCGTGTCGAGAACAAGCTGATGTTGCCGGTAAAGCCGCACTTGGATGGCGTCGGTTGCGCGGCCGTCAGGCCCGGTCAGTTTCGCCTGCAGACTCAGGCCACGGACGGGCGCCTCGGCTCGCACCAGAATCTGAAAACTACCCCATTCATTGCGCGCGAACGAGAGCCTTGCCTCACGCAGGTTTCCCGGCGACTCGCTGCGAACCACGTGGCGGGTCTCGGTCACAACCCAAAACCGGGGCTCAGCACCAAGCGCTTGGGTGCAGAGCCAATTCCAGAACAGGAACGCCAGGAAATCGGCCCACCGGGGGTATTGCCCAGGGAGTTTCATAAGTCATGCGTGTCGGTCGAAGTCAGGTTGCGCCCCACAGGCCTTTGGCGCTAAATCATCCACCAGTTCCCGGGGGTGATGGTAACAGTACGGGAGGCGTCACGACCGCCAGGCAGGGCTTCGAGCAACTCACGCGCCTTCTTCCCGATGGCCTGCGCCGCCAAATCCACGTTCCGTTGGCCGACTTCCACCGAGGCGTGCTTGCGGGGGTCCAGCCCTCCAATTCCGTCAGGCGGCTTCATATCGGGCGCCAGCGGACCATCTCCCAGGGCCTTCAGGTCGACGAGGTCTGGGTACAGGAACATCATGTTGGAGGTTTCCCACTTGGCCGCATGATCGGTGTTCGAGTCCGGCCCCTGGCTGAGGGTGATTTCCCACAGCCCGGCTCCGGCAACCGTCCCATCCGCCACGACTGGCGCCAGCGCCCGGTTGATCATGTCGATCTGGCCCTGCACGTTGTGACCCGAGACCCCCAGGATCACCCTGAATCCCGTCTTCTTGAGCCGCTCAAACAATGCCGTCAGAACGGGCACGAAGTGGTCGCGAGGGAAGCCCTCGTGAAAATAGACCGGCGGGTACACCACGCCGCCGGCACGTTCCGCGGCCTTCACCAGTATCCCATGGGCTTTGAGGGCGTCGTTGCCCAGGGGAAGGTGGCGCCCATGCCACTCGATCAACCCGAACGGCACGTACACGACCGGAAAATCACGGATGGCTTTCTCCAGTTGGGCCGGTCGCATGAACTGCATCTGGACGGTAGGGGAGAGGTCCTTGAGTAGCTCCTTCCCGGAGTTGGCCGTTGCTGAGACAACGCCGCCTGACGCGGTGCCGAACGCCAGGGCCGCGGTTGACCGCACAAAGCCTCGACGAGAAAACGATGAAGTGCTTGGTTTCATAATTCGTTACGAAATTCCCACGCTCCCAGGTCCGGCCGGCCTACCCGGGGACGACCGCTAATGTCCTCGGTCGCTTCCGGGTCGGGCACGCCCTGGTCGATGGCCCCGTTCGCCTCCCGGGTGAGGGCCAGGTTCCCCAACGCCGGGTTCACGAAATACCCTTCAAGACGGCCCGTCAGATTGTGACGCATCTGGGCTTCCCCGCCTTCGAAAATGATCTCCCCATGGACCAGGTTGTTCACGAGCTCAGTGTGAGCCGTGCCGGTTCCGACACGGATTCCCCGCCTCCAATTCTGCTCCGGTCGCCAGATCGTGTTGTGCAGCAGCTTGATCCGGTCGGCGTACCAGAGCTCGATCCCGCAGTCCGGACCGCCCGCGATGAAGTTGTTGCGGATGATCCCGTCGGCGACGTACACGAGCCGTTCTCCGGCGAGATTGGCGGTGGACTGGCCGGGATTCCCGAAGGCCACGCCCCGGTCGCAGTTGAGGATGAGATTCCGCTCGACCACCACTCGTCGCGACCGCACCCAGAGAAAGATGGCCGCCCGCCCGCCGCCGTTGCGTCCCCGGATGTTACGGAAGAGATTGTCGCTGAAGTGCCAGTCCTCGAGCGCCATCATGTCGATGGCCGCAATGTAGTCGCCTCCGAACAGCCAATCGGCTGGGGGCACCTTGGTGTTCTCGAACTGGCAGTAGCGCACCGACCCCTTGACCGCCCGGATGTTCGGGTCTTGCCCGGCTGAACCTTTGATCGCGCGCACGCCGATATCCCGGAAGCGGCAGTCGTAGATCTGAATGTCTTTCGGAGCCTTCTCGGCTTCCACCTTGATTCCGTAGGACCGGCAATCGGCGAAGCTCAGGTGGGCGACGGTGACCCCTTCGCAATGGCCGATATGGATAGGATCGTCTCCTTCCAAGCCGCTCTCCCAACCCTGTCCACTCAGGGTGACCCGCGCCGGGTCGCCGGACGCGCTGCGCAGGGCGATGTCGCGCTTCCCCTCAAGAACGATGGCCTGCGGGAGCCGGTAGTGGCCGTCCGCCAGCAGGATGGTGCCGCCTGCCCCAACGCGCTCGACCGCCGCAAGCAGTTCCCCGACGGTCGCCACGCGCACCACTTCCCCCCGCGGCGGCGGCAGCGGTGGTGCCTGGGGAAACCACGCCGGGATTGGCGGGCTGGCAAACCCTGCATTCGGCATCACACCCCCACGCGCCGTAACGCGTTCGGCCAGCTGCGTCCCGCGTTCAACCGCCGCGGCGGAGACACGAGGGTCGTCTCTCGGCGTACCGAAGGAATCCCCCGCACCGCACGTAACGATGGCGACCAGCCAGGAGCACAAGAGGCATCCGGCAACGCTGGAGTTTACGTCCATGGCGGGGCTGCCGGCGCACCGTGGAAGCAGGCTTTCATGGCGTTGAACAGTGCAACTTCCATTCCCCGGGATGCAAGCCATGAAAGTGTGCCTGTGTCTGATCTTGCGTCGGGCGTGCAGCCCGTCATGTTCTGAAGCCGATGCACGCTGATCGTCGCTCCGACCGGCCGAGGCACACCGCGAGCCGTCGTCCTTTTGGCGGTCGGCATTCTCGCGTGCTGTCCGCCCGCGCACCAAGCGTCCGCCTCCTCCTGGGCACCGTTCGACTGCTGATCTGTATTCTGCCGACCGCGTTTGTCTGTCCAGCCGCCGTCTTCAACCTCAAAGTGGTCACCGACGCCTCGCCCGATTACTCGGACCTGCCGTCCATGATCCGCAGCATCACGGGCAGGTGGGAGGCGCCCGAACAGAAGTGCTGGGCCCTGTTCTACTGGAATCATATCGCCCGCCGGCAAACGACGCCCATGGAGCTGCACGGGATGGCCCTGACGGATCCCATCCGGCAGTTCAACGACTATGGTTACACGATGTGCAGCACCATCTCCGGCATTAACTGCGCCATCTGGGACGCAATGGGCCTGCGCGCCAAGTATTGGGACATCAGCCTCCATACCGTGCCGGAAGTCGAATACGGCGGCCGTTGGCACATGTACGACAACAGCATGTCGGCCCTCTACACGCTCTGCGACGGCCAAACCATCGCCAGCGTCGAGGACATCGGCAAACCGGGCGCGTGCGCGGCTTCGGGCGGCGTGGAGGAACCGGGCCACATTGCCAAGTACCACTGCCTGATGGCCACCAGCCCACGCGGCTTCCTGACGGGAGCGGATACCATTCGCAGCCTCACCGAAGAGGCCCGCTGCTTCAACCCCAAAGGGCTGAAATACCGCTCCTACTTCTATGATTGGGACCGCGGGCACCGGTACATCCTGAATTTGCGGGACCACGAATCGTACACGCGCCATTACCACAGCATTGGCCAGACGGCAGGATTCTATGTCCCGAACGGCGGCCAGGACCTGGAGAAGCCCAACGAGCGGTACCGTATCCGGGGCAACGGAATCCGCGTGTTCACGCCGACGCTGACCGCAGGGGAGTGGACGACCAGCGCCCATGAGTCATCCAACTTGGCCGTCATTGACGGTGGGGGCGTTGCCCCGGCGCAGGTGGACCAGGCAGGCGAAGTGATTTTCAAAGTTGAAGGTGCGAATGTCATCACCAGCTTGCGGATTCATGGACGGTGTGTCCGGCAGAGCGCCGCCGACGTGAACCGCATCGCAGTGAGCACGGTCAACGGTCTGGTCTGGAAGACCGTCTGGGAGAATGGCCAGACGGGCGAGATGCCCTTTGATCTCGAGCTCATCGAGGAGGTCAACGGCGCCTATGAAGTCCTGGTGAAAGTAACGCTGCGAGGGAAGCGCGCGGCGCTCGACGCCCAGTTGCGCAGTATCGGCTTCGCGACCGTCACCATGCTTAACAGCAAGACGCAACCCCGTCTGAACCTCGGCCGGAACAGCGTGTATGTCGGTGCCGACGCACAAACCGAGTCCATTGTGTTCTGGCCCGACCTCCAGGGGACCAATGCGCAAGCGTATCTGGTAGAGCAGAAGAACCTGACCAGCGCCGCCCGCCACCCGGGGTATCAGGGCGTGATGCATGCCAGGCAGGCCGGACAAGAAGCGTATGCCGTGTTCCGCCTCGACGCACCCAGGGACCTCACGCGCATCGAGTATGGTGGCCGGCTCTACAATCGCGCGCCGCGCTCCCGCATCGACTTTCTGCACTCATTCGACGCCGGCCAGACCTGGACGCAAAGCTACTCGCTCACCAACACCGCCCAACCGTGGGACGTGATCCATTGCGAAAGCGTTGAGGCGGTTCCCTCCGGCACACGCTCGGTTTGGCTCAAGTACCGCCTGCAGAGCTCGGCTGCGGGGCCGGATGCGTGCAGTCTTTACGCGGTGCGGATGGAAGCGAACCACCAGCCGGCGGAGGCCGGATTCAGGCCCCTCGAAGTGACCTTCAACTGGAACGAGCGCCAGGCGGACTATTCGCTTGTCGAACGTAGCCACACCGAAGTCGTGACCAAACTGCCGCACCGGTACTCCATCAACGTAGGTGGCGCCGACCACCCGGTGATGAACTCGCTGCGGATTGCGACCTGCGACGGAGATGGGGCCGTCAAGGCGGGTTATTCCGACGGTCGGGACGTAGGCGGCGAGCGGTTCGTGCCGCGCTGGGTGACATGCGGTAGAAACCTCGCGCGGGGCAAGCCCTACACGATCTCAGTCCCCTCCACGACGCAGTGGGGGTCCGGTGATCCCGACGGTCGGAAGCTCACCGATGGCATCGCTGGCCCGCCGTATCCGGGCGGGACGGCGCCGAGTTTCGCGGCGTGTTGGAACCAGGGACAGAACCCCGAAATCACCGTGGACCTGGGGCGGACGGAGCGATGCGGTGCGTTCCGCATTCAGGTGGGTGCCGGTTGGCCCTGGTGGGACGCGCTCAAGGGCGAAATCAAAGACCAGGTGACCGTGCTGACCTCGGTCGACGGCCAAAGCTACCAGAACCAGGGCCGCTTCGACTTTGATTTCCGCTGGCGAGATTTCGCTGCGAACCATTTCTGGCCCGACGACGAGACCCTGTGCGCCCATCTCTTCGAACTGATCCTGCCCAAGCCCGTCGAAGCCCGCTACGTCCGCTTCGCGGTCACACCGGCACGCACGGTGACCGTCAGCGAGGTCGAGGTCCTGGAGTTCATCCGATATGAGCCCTTCGACTTGCGACTGGCCATGCCGGACGAGCCCCTGGCCGAATCGGGATCGAACTCGAAGTGATTCCGTTGGCGCTGCGCTACGCGGAAGGCGGGCAGGCGACAGCGACGCCTGCTCATTGCCTGTCTCCGAGCACAACGCCCGGCACGGGACCTCGTGGGTAGCTTTCGTCGAGCAGTTCTCGGGACGCCGCGGGGAGCCGGAGGGCCAACTGAAGCAAGTCGGCAAAGCCCGGGTCGAATACCCGGCTGCCAGCGTCAATGCCAAGGTCGGACTGAAATTCGGTCAGTCCGGCGTAACTCTTGTGGCGGTCCCAGGTTGGGCCCCAGTTGAACCAGCCCCGCCCCGGTGCGGCGAAATAGACGTTGTTCTCAAACCTCAGCCGCAACCGCTCCAGTGTCAGGCCCTGCGGTTGGCTTTCTGCCGTCTCCGGGGCTCCGACTCCAGCGGTACTCTCGGGCCTGGACGTTAGGTGGCCCGCAGGCCAATGCCGGTTGTCTTTCACATCGAACCAGCCCCACACCTGCGCGTCGCGGTTGAAAGCAATCAGGTTGTGGCGGACGAGTTGGTCGTGGTTCCACACCGGGCGGCTCGTGCGGTCTCCAATGGTCGGGGTGGTGCGCATCTGCTCGCGGAAGTTGAATCCTTCGCGGTTGCCCACAATCAGGTTTCGTTCGATGACGCAACCCGGACTGCTGGAAAGGGAGATGCCCGCCTGGGTTCCCCACGCCCCGGCCGTGGCTGCAAAGCCGTTGCCTGTAATGACGTTGTCGTGAGCATGCAGGGCGAAGGAGATTTCGTAGAAGATGCCCGCGTCCTCGTTGTCGGCGATGAGGCACTGGCGCACGGTGCAGTTGGTGTTGCCAATGTCGAACCAGATTCCGTTGCCCCGGTTCCGCAAGAAACGGCTCCGCTCCAGCACGACATCACGACATAACACCAGCTTGTTGCCGCCCGCTTCCCAGCCGCGGTCGAAGCCTTTGGCGTTGTTGTTCTCCACCAGGCAGTCCGCGAACAGCAAGCGATGGGCGCGCCCCGCGCCGAAGCCCAACTGGCCGTTGTCACGAAACACACACCGGCGTACCACCGTGTCCTCGCCGGTGAAAGTAGCGCCGCTGGCCTTTACCAGGACACCTTCTCGGCAGACGCCACCGCGGATGACCACGACATCACCTTGGCCAACCGTGGCGGCGGCTCGGGCGATGGTCTTCCAGGGCTGGCCCACCGTCCCTGGCCCCTCATCCGTGGCCCGAGGATGCTGCTGCGCCACCTCGTGCACGGCGGCTCGGACGACTGCGCCCAAGATCAGTGCCAGGCCGACGGCGTGAGGGAAGCCGAACAAACGCATGGTTGAATTGAAGCGAATCCTCGCCGCCTTGACAGAACAAATCGGCGATCGCCGGCTCCGCCTGAAGACGACGGCAGGCAGCTGAGGAAAGTCGCAGTCGAGCGGGTCTTGACGTACCATTCGTCCCGTTTCAGCCTCCAGGAATGCGGTTCCACGACGACCGACTGCACGTCTCTCGCCGCGCGCCCAGGAGCCGTTTCCAGGCCACCGGCGCGTGTGGCATTGCGATGCTGTGTGGCCTCGCGCTCTCAGGTGGCGTGGAGACAAAGCCGGGGGAGGCGTGGCAGCCATTGCCCCTGATCTGCGTCATCGCCCCGGCCCAACCAAGCCGGGTCCCGCAGCCCTTGCGCCAAGGTGAATTCCTTTCGCCGCAGAGCATCTCGGCTGTGGCCGTCAGCCCCGATGGTCGCCAACTCGCGGTCACGACGATGGGGTTTCGGCATGACCGTAACTTCTGGTTGCTGGCCGCCGATGGCCAGGTCCTCTGGGGGCGGTATCTCGAACCTTGGGCTCCCGGCCAGGTCGCCGTCCTGTCTCAGGGGAAGCTTTTCGCGGTGGGGTTGGCCTACTCGCGCTTCACCGACCCGAACCCCACGCTCGCCCTGTTCGACGGCGAACATGACCCTGTGGTTTACGGGTCTGACGACGCATGGGAACTGGGGTGGATGCGCTATGGCTCCGGAGATTGGCGGACAGGCTGGGTGGTCAGTCCTTTGGCCGACCTATTGACCGCGACCGAAGGTGGGTTTTTCACCACCCCATTTCACCTCGACGACCAGGCGACCGAGAAACCCGGTCCGTGGTGTCGTCACCTCAATCTGGGCCGGCGCGCTTGGCGGATGGCGGCCAGTGGTGACGGTCGGATGCTGGTGTGCGGGTACTTCGTGGCGGATAACCGCCGGTCTCCGGTACACGGCGTGGCCAGCCTGGAATCGCCAGGGATCGTGGTGGCCGCGATCGACAGCGCGAGCGGCAAGGTCCGCTGGATGGCAAAACCAATCTCCCCATCGCCCGAAGTGCCGCTCCCCCCGGAGCCGACCGACGAGTTCCGTTCGATAGCCGAAGACTTCCACCTTACGCCCTCCGCCATGGTGCCGTTCCAGGCCGCGATCTCGGTTGCCACCAGCCACGACGGCAGTCGCATGGCCGGCACGGAGTACGGAGGATATGCGCGGATTGGACAGGAACACATCCATCCCAACTGGAGCCCCCGCCATCCCCTCTGGCTCTGTCCCCGGCAGCGGGGAACCCTTCGACTTTTTGATGCCGAGGGGGCAGAACTCGCCCGCGCCGCGCTCCCTGAACCAGGGTTGTTCGACGTCCACATGTCGCCCGACGGCAGCGTGGCGTGGTGTGTTCCGACGAGTTGGTTCGCCCGCGGGCTGGCAGGCTGTGCTTGGTTGCCGACCGACGATCAGGCCAACCGAGTTTTCGTCTTCGAGTTGGCACGCCGACAGTGGTCAATGTTCTGGCAGTTCCCCGATGCCGTGTCCGACTTTGCTGTGCATCCCCAAGACCGCGTCACGCTCGCCTCCTGCTGGAACGGCCGGCTCTACCTGGTTCGCTTTGACGGTACGGTGCAGGCCACGGTCGACGTCGGCGGCCCGGCCAGACTGCGTTGGAGTCCCGATGGCCGATTCGCCATCGCTGGGACCCAGCAGGGCGAGGTGTGGCGGGTGGAAGCTGACGGCACCGCCGCCTGGCACGCGCGTCTCCCCGTCCGGTTGGCACCGCCTGCCGCTGAACCGCTCAAACCGGTCCTTGAGGGCGTGCCGATCTACCGCGTTGGGCGCGTCGGTCCGGAACATGCCTATGTCGGGGACCTGTGGCTCATTAAGACGCCTCAAGGCGGTATCCTGGTGGACTCGGGTGGGACTTCGGGGGTTCCCCTGACGGTCGAGCGGATCAAGGCCGCCGGTGTCGATCCGCGGCACATTCACCACCTGCTTTTGAGCCACACTCACGGCGATCACATCGGCGGGGCCTATTTGTGGAGGAGCATGGGCGCGCAAGTGGTGGCGCCGGCGCCCGCGGCGTTCCCGGTTACCTGGATGGTACCCACTTTGAACCACTACGGCATCTGGGTTCCTTGCGCAATCGACCGGCCCTTGCCCTTGGCCCGTCCCGGGGACACGACGCATTTCAACCTCGACGGCCTCGACATCCAGGCGATCTTCGTGCCCGGCCATAGTCTGGATAGTGTCGTGTATGTGCTGAGCCTGGCGGGCCGGCGGGTGTTTCTCACCGGGGACATCGGCTTTCACGGGAACAATGACATCCTCAACCGCTGCTGGGGCGACGTGCCGAAAGCGCGTGCGGTCATGCGGATCCTGCGTGAGCAGGTCCTGCCCCTGAAACCCGAGATCGTGTTCACTGGCCACGATGAGCACTCCAACGGGGTCGAGTATTGGGAAGGCATCCTCCGCCGATCCGAGGATGCGCTGCGCAACGCGGAAACTCGGCCCAATCAATGAGTGGCTCGCATGCCCCAGCCTCGTGATGAGCCCAGCCCGCCTTTCCCTCCACTTTTGGGCACGGGGAAGCCGATGGATTCCAACGCAATGAGCCGGCGGGCTAACGGGAACGTGACCCTATCGGCGATACCCTTGGCGGCGTGGATGGTGCTGCGCTCGTTCTGCAGGGCGACTTGGCGTTGGACGGCCAGAGCGGTTGGCGCGGCGGCAGTCTGGCTCCTCTGCTCCGCGACAAGCTGGGCTGCCGATCTGCCCGTGATGACGTGGCAGGGCCAGACGATGGGGTGCGTGTACACGGTCAAGATCGTCGGAACGAACGTGACCTCGGCCCCGCTCGAAGTCATCAAGACTGCGATCGAGCACCGGCTCCAGGAGGTGAATCGGCAGATGTCCCACTACCAGAAGTTCTTTCTCGATGCCCAAGGACACCGCCTGTCCCACATCTTCGATCCGCGGACCGGCTGGCCGGTCCAGCACGACGTCGGTGGCGTCAGCGTCGTCGCCCCCGACGCCACCACGGCCGACGCCCTCGCGACGACGTTGTTCGTCCTGGGTTGCACCGAAGGGATGCGGTTTGTTGAGTCGTGGACGAACGCAGCCGCCCTGTTCATTGTGCGGGAACCGGACGGGCGTTTTCGAACGATTCCCAGCTCCCGTTTCCCGGTGCTGGTGAACGAGACCCCGTAGCCCGGATTCCTCACAACCGGGGAGGGGGCAGGTAACACCCGGGCAGCTCGCGCCACCGTCAGGGTGCTCGCACCACGATCGCACTGCGCTGCAGCCGACGTTGTTGGCTCACCCAGACAGCCTGGCAGCGATATTCGCAAAGGCCACAGCCCAGGCAGGCATCGGGGTTCACAAACGGCGCCTGGATCTGTCCCATCTGCTCGATCTCCTCCGGCGAGAAGGCGCCCTCGGGAACCGGACCGGTGGCCAACCGGATCGCGCGCATTTCGATGGCACGATAGCCTGCAGCCGTGCACTCCTCGAAACAGAGCCGGCAGTCGAGTTCACCGCGATGCGGGAGGCACGCCTTCGAGTCCACGACGGCAAGCCCCATCCGAAAGCGTCGCTTCTCAGCCACCGTCAGCGGCCGAATGGCACCGGTCGGGCAGACCTGCGTGCAGAAGTTGCAGTCCTGGTGGCAGCCGGCGTGCGGGAAGATGGCCACGGGCGTCCATAGCGCCTCGAAGCCATGCTCCGTCCCGGCCGCCTGCAGGACGGGGCCCGGGCAGACCTTGAGACACTGTTCACAACGGATGCACAGGTCCAGGAACTGGGCCTCCGACAGGCTGCCCGGGGGGCGGATGGGGCGAGTTTGTCCGGTCACAGTCCATCGGAGAAGACCCGCGGACGCGGCACCAACGGCGACGGAGCCAAACATGGCTCGGCGTGTCAAGCGGCGTGCCAGCGTGACCTCGGCCTTGCCACCTGGCGCACGGGGCAGGCGCGGGACAAAGTGGATGGCGTCTGCCGGACACACGCCCGCGCAGGTTTGGCAAAAGGCGCAATCCAACGTGCGTGAGCCGAAGTCCGGCTCGACGGCGTCGAAGGGGCAAGCCGCAAGGCACTTGCCACAAGCGATACAGCGGTCATCGACCTGCCGCTTGAAGCGGCCCACCCAACCGAATAGGGACAGCAATGCGCCACTCGGGCAGACGTAGCGGCACCAAAACCGCGGGCCGAGCAAGCTAAGCAGAAACACGCCAAAGAACAGGGCCAGGGAAAGCCACGCAGCCGCCGAGTACGGCGGCACCATGCCCCAGTTCTTGGCCAGACCCAGTTGGAGATTTCCGACGCTGAACACGAGCCCACGCGTCAGCACCGGAATGGCGGCCACGAAGCCCGAAAGCAGAACTCCTCCGAGCCCCGCCACCAGCACCGCGGCCAGGACATAGAACCGCACATTCGTCCAGCCTTGCGCCGAGCGAGCCTTGCGTGCGGGACAGCATTTCCCCAGGAACAGGTCGAAGAGGTCAATCAGCGTGCCCAGCGGGCACAAGTACCCGCAGAACCCGCGGGGCAGAGCCAAGCTCGTCGCCATGACGACCACCATCCCGATGAGCGCCACGTTCCAGGCCCGCGCCGCGAGGGCAGTAGAAAGACCGACGAGCGGGTCGAGCCAGAGAAAAGTCTCTGCCGGCAGCCATTCCTTGTCCGGGAGCACCTGGCTCGATAACCGCACGGCGTACGGCCACGACACCACCAGGAACAACCAGAGGTAAAGCAGCAGGCTTCCAGCCTGGACGGCGCGACGGATGGGTGTCGCCTGCCAGGTGGGGCCGATCTTCCGCAGGAATGTGTCGAGCGCCCGACGCCAACCTGCGTCGTGTCTGGCCCGGCTGGCCGAGCGAAACAGGTCCAGTGCCCCTCGCGGAGGTCGAGTGACCATCAGGGAAGCCCGGCTTGTTTCAGCGCCTGGAAGGCGCCCTCGACGATCCCCTGCGAAGTGATGGTGGCGCCCGTCACGCCGTCCACCTGGAGGCTTTGCTTCTGGATGATCTGCTGCGGGACGAGCTTGGTGGCACTCAGGTCGATCTTCTCTTTAGCTCATGAACAGGTACATGGGCAACTCGTGGCCGTCGCCGATGTCGCCCTTCTGCGCGTACAGCCAGGTGAGTTTGACGGCTTGGCGCACGGAGGCGTCGTCCAGCGCCAGCAAACGGCGGATCTCCAGCCGGGCGTCTTTCCAGGGCTGGTTGGTGTCCCAGGAAACGGGTGTCCCGTCGATCCACTCAGGGGGAACCTGGACCTCGCGGAGGGCCCGCGCCAGTGAAGCGCCTTCCGCGGGGCTGGCGGCAAGGACAGGCCAGATCAACAGCACGCTGACTCCCAGCCACAGCGCATGTTTCAGGTGGACAAGCATGATCAACGAGCACCGAACCTACCGGAGGCGTTGGCCGGTTCGCAAGGAGCATCCGGGGCTCGCGGACGGCTGAGCGGCAACGAACGCCTGTCTTGCTTGGGCCATGCCGGGAGCGCATGGTCCGCGTTCGTGAAGCAGCACGTCGCGATGTCAGGCTGGTGGTTCACGGCGCCCTCACGGCGGCGGCGGCCTGGACACGGGTCGGTGTTGGGGCTCGGATTATGAAGAAGTTCCACCTACACCTCGGCACCCTGGGGGCGAGACTCATAGGCGCTCTGTGCCTGGCAGGTGTTGCCGAGCAGGCGACGTTCGGGGAGACCGTCAAAGCGTTCCCCACGGCCGAGGGGTTCGGGGCGAATGCGGTCGGGGGCCGCGGCGGACGGGTCATCGAGGTGACGACCCTGGCGGATTCGGGCGCCGGCAGCCTGCGCGCGGCTATGGAAGCGTCTGACCCGCGCATTGTCGTGTTCCGCGTGAGCGGCACCATCGAGCTCAAGAACGCCATCCGCGTGAGCACGCCTTACCTGACCGTGGCGGGTCAAACTTCGCCGGGCGGCGTACAAATCAAGGGGCATGGTGAACCCGAGGGCGACTGGGGCGTGTGGTTCGTCAACGGCGCGCACGACATTGTGGTGCGCCACCTGCGCGTGCGCATGGGGGGCAACCTCAAACACGATGCCGGCAACAACCTCCTGTGCTACGGAACGGCCGAACCCGGGGTGCACGATGTCATCTTCGATCACTGCTCGGTCTCGTGGGGTTCGGACACGCAGTTGGACTGGTATGGCTCGTACCTGGATCGGGCGACGTTCCAGTGGAATCTCCTCGCGGAGTGCTACATGGGCCAGCATGTCGGCGGCAACCGCGCTCCGAAGAACCTCACGCTCCACCACAACCTGTATGCCAACCTGGGTTCGCGGACCCCACTGATGCAGCACGCTGATGTGTTCGATTTCCGGAACAACGTGATCTACAACTGGAGCGGAAACAACGCGTCGGTCTTTGGGCAGTTCGCCTTGAACAGCTCCGCCTTCGGCAACGTGGTCGGCAACCTCTGGACTGCCGGTCCGGAAGGCGGCTACCCGTACCTGAACGTCGGCAACGGCGGTCCGGTACGCGTGGACGGCTCGGCGGCCGACGCCGGCGGCACGAAGTTGTTCCTGGCCGGCAACTGGGGACCGAAGTCCCCCACGGGCTCCACCAACGACTGGATCGGGCACGGCGTCAACACGTGGGACTACTACGAACTGAATCACGACGGAAGCACGCACCTGGTGAACCAGGCGCAGTACGACGCCGGGAGACCCTTCGCCGCGCCTCCCGTGACGATGGACGCCGTCTCGAACCTATTGGAGAAGGTGTTGGCCCGCGCTGGAGCCTGCAGGCCCTTCCGCGATGCCCTCGACCTGCGCGTCATCCAGAGCGTGCGCGACGGAACCGGGACCAGCCGCGTGAGCACTGCGGGGCCGTGGCCCGATCTGGCCAACGGCGCGCCAGCGCCTTCCGTGGATTCAGATCATGACGGCATGCCCGATGTCTGGGAGAAGGCGCATGGGCTGGATCCCGACAACGCCGCCGATGGACCTGCTCGCGCGCCCAACGGATACACGAACGTCGAGAACTACCTGAATGAACTTGCCGGGGACCTGGTTCTCGTGCGGTAGGCCGCGGGACGGGGATCGTTCTCGGCCCCGCCGGAACGGTTCCCTGGCTTTGGACAACCTGAGAGAATCGCGCCATGAAAGACCATCTCATCACCATCGCCCTGTCCGTGGGCGCCACGTTCGGCCTGATGCAGCTTGCCCCGGAGCGCCCGAAAGAACTCACCGTTGAACGCCTGATTGTGACCAGGGAATTGATTGTCTCCGACACCGGGACGCCGTGGGAGAGAGGATTCGAGGCGCAACAGATTCCGCGCGGCATCTACGCCCGTTCCCTCTGGGATGGTCCCGGAGGGCTGTGGGTTCGCAGCCGCTTGATCAAGGGAGAGATCGATGATCCCTTCGACGACCGGTTCCACGCGCTCGAGCAAGACGGCAGCGTGCGACCGGCGCCCGGGCATATCTCGTGGAACGTCTGGCTCGATGGCGCGTGGCGTCAGATGGCGATCGTTCAAGGCGAAGGCCTCGACAACTCCGAGCTCCCGCTCCGGGAATGGACCAGCTCGACCCACCCAGGCCGAATCCGGTTCCAGACCTTCCGCCCGGGACACAGCGAACCGCTCACCGACGCGCTCATTGGTCAGGGGAAGATGTCCCTTGGAGGCGGTGGGTACGGCGGGGGCGGACTGCCTTATCCCAGCGAGGTCCTCCAGCTCTGGGGCGGCGAATTGCGCCAAGCGGGTATCGCGACTCCCGACCCACCGGTCGTGATCAACGACGACGGCTCGGGCGAGCATCAATACGCGATCGTCGCCGTGGGGGTTCAAGGCCGGCGCACGCCCGCCTCGCGCCCAACGAAAGCCACGGGTCTGGCGACGCTCCGCTGGGACAGCGTGCCCGGGGCCGATGCCTACGTGGTGGTGCGCGACGGTCAGGAAGTCGCGGACCCGCTGCGGATCGAAGGATCGCACAAGCAATGGACCGACAAGTCCGCTCGCTGAGCTTGCCCACTCGCACATGAACATGAACGTGGTTCGAAACATCGGGTTGGGCCCGGCCGTGCTGCTGGCGGCGCACCTCGGGGTGGCTGCCGGTGAAACGTGGCGCGTGGCCGAACAACCCGAACTCAAGCAGGCCCTCGAGAAAGCGCCGGTGCTCGAGACCGAATCGCTGGGCACCCCAGCCCGCGGCGTGAACGTATGGGAGCGCTGGCTGGTGCCCAACCGCGACGGAAAGTCGTGGGACGTGCTCCAGGTGTATTTCAAGGAATACTACGGGCCGACGTGGCTGTACGCGATTGATTTGGGCACCGGCCAAGTGAAGCCCCAACGGTTGCCGGATGGCCACCAGTTCTATCTCTCGGGGCGGGCACTCGGCTTTGACGGCAAGTACTACATCGCCACCCCCTCCCGGAAGACCTGGAATATGGGCTTGTTCGTGTACGACCCGGAGACGAACACGGTGGAAGACCGAGGCGAGATTGTGCCCGGTCTGGGAGGCGAGGTCCGCCCGTTGACGGTCGGCCCGGACGGTCGGATCTACGGCACCGGAACGCGCGGCAACCAGGTCGGGCTCTACATCTACGATCCGAAGCTGGGCAAGGTGGTGAAGGATTTCGGCGCGGTGGGCCCGAGCCATCCCAACGGCGCCTGGAGCCGCTACGTCATGGGCGTGGATGCCACGCACGCCTACATCGCCAGCGGAATGATTCCGGCCTGGTACCTGGTGGCTGTGAACCTCGAGACGGGCGAACAGACCGTGCTGTTGGAGTCGCCGACTGAACGAGTCATGGATATCATCGAGCGGTTCCCCGGGGCGTATGTACGGGTCCCTCAGGGCGGCGGCACGCCTGACAAGGAGTACTGGCTCCATCACGGTCGAGCCATTGCGATGACCAATAGCACGCCTCCGTGGCCCCCACAGGCATCTCCCTGGGACAAAGCCGTCCCCAAACCAGAAGTCTACTTCGACCAGATCGACCCGGATGAGCAGGGCAACGCCGCGCTCTGGTACCGATCCGACGAGGATGCCAAGGCGGGCGACTCAAGACCCGCAGATGGCACAAAACGACGGCCGAGACCTGAAGACCGGGGCTGGACATCAATCGGCCTGAAGAACGTGGACACCTATCCCCACCGGCTCAATCCCCTGGCGGTGCTGCCGGACGGGAGGTTGTACGGCACCGGCGATGACTACGCCGGCACGTTCATCTTTGACCCGAAGAACGACCAAACCGCCTACTGCGGCCCACGCACAGGATTGGCCCCGTACACGACCATCCTCGCTGGCGGTAAGCTCTATCTCAGCGGTTACTCCGGCGGGCATCTCTTCGTCTTCGATCCAACAGGGGCTTGGACGCTCGGCAAGGGCGGCCCGCCCGGCAGCCCCGCACCCGACCAAGCGGATGCCCGAAGCAATCCCCGATACCTGGGTGACTTCGATCGCACCACACGCGTCGGGCTCATGCACAGCTCAGCGCTCGGCGCCGATGGCAGGGTCTACTTCGGCGGGTTCGGGCTGCGCCATTACACGGGCGGCGGGTTCGGCTGGTACGACCCCAAGACCGGGAGTATGGACGGTTTCTGGCGACCGCTGAGCGGCTATGCCGTGCATTGGATCACGGCGGCGTCGGAGGGACGCCTCATCGTGATTTCGACTACGCGCGCTGCGGATGAACTGAACGGGAACCGCGCGCCCGAGGAAGCCAGACTGTTCGTTTACGAGGTGAGCACGCAGAAGCTCGTGCGCGATCTCGTTCCGGTACCCAAAGGCCGAACCACCGGCCTGATCATCGAAGTCGGGTCGGGACGCGTGCTTGGACTGACCTCCGACCCGGGGCGCGAGGACGGCAGTGTGCTCTACGGGGTGGACGTGACGACCCGCGAAGTGCTCTTCAACAAGCCCCTGCCATCGCCCGTTTCGACCGACCGCCATTGGCCGCACTGGGTGGATCCTTCGTACGAATACCATGCTTTTGCGCGTGGCCCCGACGGCTTCGTCTGGACCTACCTGAAGAACGTCCTCGTGCGGATCGACCCGGCACACGCCGCCGTCCAGGTCGTGGGCAAGGTTGAACCGGTCGGTTGGCCCCCTTTTGTGGGCCGCGACCTGTATCTGGCCGGCAGCGAGCATTTCCGGCGGATCAGGGGAGTTGCCCAGCACCCGCCTGCCGAGCACCTCCGGAAAGGAACCTCCGAATGAACCGATGTCTTTGGCTTTCCTGCACGGCGGCGGTCTTCGTGAGTGTGGGGAACACCTGGGCCCGCGAGTCCGAAGGGGCGCGCGCCAATTCGGTCCTTCTGAACGGCCCCTGGGAATACGTCGTTGGCGACGGCAGCGAAGGTGCCGAGACAGCGGCCGGGCAGGCGAAGCTCTCCTGGCAGCCCGTCACCTTGCCGGGCCCGTTCATGCGCTGGAACCAGGAGGTAGCAAACCAGACGAAGTTTCTTTGGGCCCGACGGAACTTCAGCGTCAGTGCCGCGCAGGCGAAGGGCCTGGCGGTGTTGCGCTGGAACCGGGTCGCCAATGGTGCTGAGGCGTTTCTCAACGGGCGGAAAGTGGGCGAGAACGAACCGACCGGCCCCTACCAAGTGATCCTTCCGCCGGCTGTGCTCCAGCCGGGCGAAAACCAGATTGTTCTGAAGATTCGGGGCGCGGCCGGCGTGCGGAGAAGCCAGAGCGGCAATCCGCTGATCCCGGCGGGCTTCGGCGTGGGCATGCCGGAAGTGACCGATGACGTCTGGATCGACTTCGCCGATCGGGCCTACATCAAGTGGGCCTTGGCGCTGCCGGATCTGGCGGGCAGCCGCGTGGAGATCCGCGTCACACCCACTGGCATCGAGCGGACAGAGGGGCTCAAGATCATCGCCCGGGTCCAATCCGGTCCGAATGGTCAAATCATCGGGGAAGGTCAGGCACCAGCCCGCGTCGTGCCCGACCCGGACCCACTCGGAGGCGAGCATTTCTTCGTCGACGTGCCGATGGCGGGTTTCCAGCCCTGGACGCACGAGAACTGCCCGCTCTACTACGCGCGGGTGAAACTCGTCCAAGGGGACCGGCTCCTGGATGAGTTGACCTTCCGGTTCGGCATGCGAGAGATCGGCGTCCAGGACCGAAACTACAAACTGAACGGGAAGAACCTCTGGTTGCGGGGATCGAACCTGGTGTTCGAGTGGGACTGGGGCGACACGATCACGGGCCACGAGCGGGATTACCTGGTCACCGAAGCGCGGGAGATGAGCATGAACTGCTTCCGCACCCATACGCGTCCGCCGCCCAGGCTCTGGGCGGACATTGGCGATGAACACGGGACGATGATCCTGGCCGAGTTCCCGGTGCTCTTCAATTACCAGGACTACAAGTTCGCGTCCGATGAGTGGGAGGTGTGGCACCGCAACTGTCTGCTGGATGCGGCCGGTTGGATGGCCCGGCTATGGAACCATCCCTCGGTGATCATGTGGGTGTTGTCGAACGAATCGCGCGGCGACAACGCTTGGGAGGAAGGACCATTCCAGGAGTTCGTCAACCGGCTCGACCCGACCCGTCCGACGATGCGCACAGGGAGTACGGGCACCAAAGAGAACTACGACGTTCACCCGTGCGGCAACGTGACAGAAACCGACGAAGGCAATCTGCAGCCGGCCATCACCGGTTGGTTCAGTGAAGCCGGCCAGCGCACCACGACGGCCAGCGAGTACATGAATGACTTCGGTCACCCCAGCACACAGTGGACGGGCGTGGACGACCGCCTCGCCAACGATCTGGCGGTCGCCCAAATCGGCGCCGAGCATACCGAAGCGATGCGGCGGGCGAGGGTCGACGCCATCCTCCCCTACATGTACGCGGGCTGGACCCGCACCCGGCTTGCCGCCCGGGTTCGGGAAACCGGCAAGGGGAGCGCCGTGTGGAAGGCCGACTACGCCGCGCCGCAATCGGCGGCCTGGCACAGTGTCTTGTCCCCGGTCCTGGCGAGCCTCGATCTGTTCGACCCGAACTACCGGACCGGCCAAGAGGTCACCACCGACCTGTACCTCATTAACGATTCCTGGCATGACGCGAAGATCCACGTGGATCTGCTGCTGACGCGCGAATGCCCGGAGTGGATCCCGGAGGCCGAGTGCTTCGACATGCCGGTCAGCAAGTGGAGCCTTGATCTTGCCGTGAAGGCGGATTCGATCGAGAAGGTTCCGGCGACCTGGAAACTGCCGGACCAAGAAGGCGCCTATTGGCTTACAGCTCGGATGACGGGCATGGCGGGCCGTCCCGTCCTCTGCCAGCGGTTCGTGCGCGCCATCCAAGCGCCCACTCTTTCCGAAGTTACCCAACAACGCACCCTTGTTGTGCTCAGCAGCAGCGACACCGCGCGAGTATTCTTCAAGTCGAAGGGCCTTCGCACCTCGAACAAGGCCGATGCACTGTCGCCGGAGACGCACGTGGTCGTGATCTGGAACGCCACGCATCTGACTGAGGAGGAGAAGCAAACCGCGAAGGCGTTGTGCGACTTCGCCAGTCGCGGGGGAAGAGTAATTGTCCTTTCCACGCCGAGCTGGAACTGGCCGGAACTGTGCGACGTGAAGATTGGCGAGCCCCACCGCTACTCGCGGGTGTTCCCGCACAACGCAACAAACCACCCCTGGGCGTCCACCATTAATCCAGAGTGGCTGATCCGCTGGAACGGGTATCCTGGGACTGTGGGACTCGCGCCGCTCGAGGGGCCGGCCATGGCTCGTGCGAAGAAGCTTCTGTGGGCTAAGGAACCCGGCACTACGGTTGCCGCCATGCTTCCGGCCGCCGAAGGCGATGGGCGCATTCTGTTTGCGCAACTCGATCTCCAACGCCGACTTGAGCCGTCCAAACCCAACTATGACCCCGCCGCTGAGCGCCTCCTGCTCAGCCTGCTAGGTAATGGAATCCACTGACGGAATTGTGAAGCTGCAATCTGCCCGCCCTCATTCCTGCCTGGAGCCTCGATACATGCACTTGTCTCTCGCTGTCTTTGGGCTACTCCTAGGATTGGTTTTACTCCTCCCGGCTGCGCCCGCGACTGCGGGCACGCCCTCGCTCGACCAAGCCCTCGCCGAGTTGAAAGTTCCACCCCCCTGGCTCGATGCCGTGCCGCTGGACGTGGCACCATCAACCCCTTGGAACAAGGCTTGGGATCGCATTGAAGAGCTGCTCATGACCGCCAATCCCGCCGATCGGCGCAAGGCTGTAAAGCTGGCTTACGCTTACCAAAGCGCAGGCACGGCACGGGACGGTTTGCCCGCAGCCACCTACTTTCTCGCCGGAGAAACTGCGTGGGCGCTGGTCGACCATCGAAAACTGACCAACAAGAACGCGGTGGCGTGGATGCGTCTGGCCTCCTGCTACCTGCACTTCGGTGAACATGTTCAAGCGCTGGGTGCGCTGGACGAAGCGCTTAAGCACCTGCCCGATCCACCGTGGCGTTCGTATCAGGAAGCCCTGGTGCACGAAGCTCGGGGCGACGTGTTGGCTGATCAAGGCGCCCGTGACCTCGCCAAGGCCACCTATCAGAAAGCCACACGCTTCTACGAGGCGGTCCCTCGCCAGCCTCCGGTCCAACTGGCCGGGTCGCGAGCCGCAACGCGCCTCGCGTCGAAGGTGGAATTGCTTGACCGCGATGCCCTCAAATCCGCCCGACTGCGTGACGGCACGTTCACGGCCAGCGTCTTCGGCTACTCGGATAGCATCCGGGCCACCGTGACCGTGCGGAACGCGCGGATTGCAGACGTGCAACTTGACCACCGCGAGAAAGCCGATCTGGGTGCCCGGACGATCATCCCAGAGCGCATCATTGGGAAGCAGGGCGTGGAGGTGGACGGAGTCACTGGCGCCACCGTCACATCGCAGGCGATCAAGGGCGCCGTGTTTCAAGCCCTCAAGCAGTCTGCCGGCCTCTGACCTGCGAATCTGTCATGCCGATATCACGCAAACCAATTCACGAATGCACGCCGCGAGAAGTCTGGGCCTTATTGATTACCCGCACGAGTTTCTTGCTCTTGAGCGGGATTTTCAGCCTGCTGTTTCGTGAGCAATCCTGCTTGGCGCAGCAGCCGAACGACGCTCCTTCGCCAGCGAGCATCGGAGAAACCCAAATCACTCGACCGGAAATCCCGGAACACATCTCGCCGGCCCAAAACCTGTCCATCCCCGGTCCGGATGGCAACAGCGTCATCGCCGTGCTTCGCCAACCCCCTGGCCCGGGCCTTTTCCCGGTCGTGATCTACCTTCACGGCGGGAGGGAGTCTCGTACATTAGATCAACTGCGGTGGGATTCGCTCAAACTGCCAACGATGAGCCGATTTTTGGCGGCAGGATACGCCACGGTTTGCGCCACATTCCGCAGCAGGGAAAACGACATCCAATCTCCGGATGCTATCCGGGATTGCCTGGCCTTGGTTGCTGCTGTCAAGCATCTGCCAGCGATTGACCCCCAAAGCGTGGCCATTTTTGGGCAAAGCGGCGGGGGAGACCTGGCCCTGAAGCTGGCGGGCGCGGTTCCGTTGGCGGCTATTGTGATCGAAGAGCCGGCCACGGTCATTTATACGGGTGTAATCCATCGCGACTTCATGGATCAAACTGCGGTGGACCAGGTCACGCGAAATCCCAAGGCATTCTACACCTCCGAACTTAAGCAGCGGGCTCAAGAAAACATTCGACGGATTTCCTGTCCGATCTTCTTTGTCCATGGTGATCGGCAAAACATCAACGTCTTCAACAATGAAATATTCCTTCCCGAACTCAAGGCCGCCGGGAAGCAGGTGACGATCGTTCACTACCCGGATCAAGGTCACGGATTTTCTTTGGGGCTTCTGAGCCCGGAGGCGGCCTTGAAATTCTTTAAGGACTGTGACGCGTTCTTGCGACCTTACCTAGCCACCCAGCCAGCCGGGGTTTTGGCCAGGCCGGCACAGGGTTTGGCGGCAAAGTGGACTCCCTTACGCTCGTTGAGTGGACCCGACTCCATCGGATCCCCGGGTGGCACTCATCCGCTGGTGGCAGACGGCGACGCGATTCATGGGGTCTGGTGCCAGGGCGGCGCC
>JAXDCU010000276.1:0-4697 GCA_034677645.1 Verrucomicrobiia bacterium | reverse complement strand
TCGCGCCGACCGAAGGCGGCTCGCGCGAAGTCGTCGAGTCGGATATTTGGAGGATGGATGGCAGCACGCTCTACTTTTTCAACCAGTATCGCGGGTTGCAGGTGATCGATGTGGCGTCGCCGGATTCACCCAGATTGATGGGCGCGCTTGCTTTGCCCGCGGCCGGCGAGCAGATGTATGTGCTCGATGATCAGCATCTGGTATTGCTTGCCATCGACAGGTGCGGATGGGGTGGAACGAGCAGCAGCGCTGCACTTGTGGTGAAGGTCGAGAATGGCATGCCCGAAGTGCTGAGACGCATCCCGATTGAGGGGTCGATCGCTGAAAGCCGGTTGGTCGGGTCGGTGCTCTACGTCGCCTCGCTGACGTATAAGCAGAGCGCATCGTCACCCGACGGCACGACTTCGGATGGCGAATGGGAATGGGGGACGGCGGTGGCGTCATTTGACCTTGCCGATCCAGCCATGCCGGTCAGTCGAGACCAACTCTGGTGCGCCGGCTACAGCGACGTCGCCGCGGCAACTGACCGGTACCTGTTCGTCGTAACACAGAGCTTGGCTGACTGGTGGCGGTCGTTGGTTCGGATCATCGACATCTCGGCGCCCGACGGCACGCTCAAGCTGCTGGCAACCGTTGCGCCAGGCGGGCGAGTGGCGGACAAGTTCAAGCTCGATGTTTCGCAAAACGCCACTCATGGCGAAATACTCTCGATCATTTGCGAGGACCCGGGCATTCGCACTGGCCGCCGAATGAGCGCTCTCCAAACTTACTCGCTGAGCAACCCATCCGCACCCGCGAAACTCGGTCGGATCGAAGTTGGCCACGGCGAGAGCCTGTACGCGACACGCTTCGACGGAGCCCGCGTCTATATTGTCACGTTCCTACGAATCGACCCGCTGTGGGTTGTGGACTTGAGCGACCCGGCCAATCCGGTGTTGTCCGGCGCGCTTGATGTGCCCGGGTGGTCGACTTACATCCATCCGCTGGGCGAGCGCCTTGTCACCGTTGGCATCGACGACACCAGCGGCTCGAAGGTGGCGGTTTCGCTGTTCGACGTTCACGACCCGAGTGCGCCCTTGCTGCTGAGCAGGCTCACTCTGGGAGAATCAAGCTCTTGGAGCGAGGCTAACTGGGATGAAAAGGCCTTCGCCGTGTTGCCGGAGGCAAACCTGATACTCGTTCCATACGCGGGCTGGTCCGACGATGACTATGCGGCGCAAGTGCAGTTGATCGAGTTGGGCGAGACAACACTCTCGGCAAGAGGCGTCATTCCCCACAAAATGCAGCCCCGACGGGCAACCGCGCACGGGAATCGTGTTTTATCTCTCTCGGGCCAAGAGTTGCAGGTTGTCGACGTTACTGATCGCGATCATCCGTTGACAAAGGCCTGTCTCGATTTGGCGTGGGTGGTCGACCGCATTCTCCTCGCTGGCGGTTTCATTGTGCAAGCAACCGACGGCTCGGACTTTCCGGGGCCCGCGTCGCCGGCGCTGCGCGTTGCGCGCACAAGCGCGCCTGACATCTCGCTTGCTCTGGTCAGTCTCGATCCAGGTCAGCGGTTGATTGGAGCGACAATCCGGGAGGATATGCTCTACGTCTTGCAGGGAACAGGCGGCTACACCGACTCAGTCACCGGCGGCGACGAAGTCGGTCCGGCGTCTCCAGAACCAAACCTGACTTTCACCGTCTTTTCAATCGCTAATCTCCCAGAGCTGACACGCGTGGCCAGCGTGGAAGCAACTGTCACCGACGGTTCCAATTTCGGGGAATTCAAGGCGCTGTGGCCGAAACCAGATGTCCTGGTCTGGGCTTCCGCCGGCGGCCGGGGCTTGTGGGCGGCGGAGTTGCAGAGCTACGAGGGAGTCGGTTATGTCGATAGCCTACACTGGTGGCCGGGATGGAATTACAGCGGCGGACTTCTCCTGGCCTTTGACGTCGGTAAGATCGGATCAGGCGGCGCCCCTGAGTTCCTCGCTTCGGTCAATCTCGCGCACAATGGCGCGAACTGGAATTTCAGCGAGGCATTTCAAGCGGGTTCGCTTGTTTATCTGAGCCATCGATCGAGTTCGATAATCCTCGACCCAACCGGGACTGGAGATGAAAAACCGCCGCCGCCTGGTGGAATTGGCGAAAGTCCAATAATTGTCCCACTTCCTTCGTTGACATGGGAGACGAAGGATTTCCTGGATGTGGTTGATTTTGCGGACGCGGCGCATCCGACTGTTCGCGGGCCGGTCCAATTGCCGGGTCAACTTCGCGGCATTGGCAGGGCGGGATCAGTCTTGTTCACGGTTGGTCTTCATTTCGCCGAAAGCGGGGACAGCGACGGCACTGACTGGCTGGACGCGCTAGCTTACGACGGCGTGAGCGCCTCGCTGATAGCATCCCTTCAACTGCCCATTGACTGGCCACACCCCGTCGCCGTGGGGCGAGATATCGCTTACATTGGCAGGCCAGACAGTGGATCGACGACCGGCTGGATCGAGTCGTGGGCAATGCCAATCGACGGGCCACTTGCCGGGAAGTTCGTTCGTCAAGACGCGGAGAAACTCGAGACACGAGCGCAAGAAATGGCTCTTTACGACCGGTTGCTGGCTCTCCGCGCTGGCTATGCCGTCGAAGCTTGGGACACCCTTGATCCAACGGAGCTCCAACGTGTCGGAGTGCGCGCCCCTGCCGGTTGCGTGTATGCGGAAATAACTCAAGGCGACGCGTCGGTGGTTGACGGCATCTGGCTGCCGCTGCAGGCTTTTGGCGTTTTCGGCGTCCCGGTGGCATTCGAACCCTGAGCGACTTGCCGGGCGACCGAACCGGGAGAAGCTTGATCAGAGGTCTATTGTACAACTTGCGCGCGTGTCGCTGGGCAGGCGGCGCCATTATCACCACGAGTTTGTTATTGGCTGGCGACCGGAATCCTGCCAGTTCCGCCAGCAGCGATGTTCCGCGACGTCTTGGCTACTGGCAGTTCAATTCGTCGGACTGGCTGGCCGGGCACGGTAGCGCTCCGCTCGCTTTCACGAACATCGACGCCAGACCTGGCATTGAGGGGCAGGCTTTGTGCGTCCGGACCGCTGCTGTGCCTGCTTACCTGAGGTTCCGGTCCGTCGAGCGAGATGGCAGGCGCAACATCTCGGTGGATCAGGGGGCGGTGCGTTTTTTCTACAAACCGTTGTGGAGCTCCATTAGTTCGTTCGCCCCACGCAATTCGCCATGGGGCAAGGGCATTCCCCACGCGGCACGCCTCCTCGAACTGGGGTTCTCAGGTCCGACGGGTTGGACGCCTCGATTCGCATTGTCGATCAACCCAGCGGGAACTGAGTTGACGTTTCACACCGTCGGTGCGAATGGCCAGTCTCTCACGAATTTCGTCGCCACGCTGTTCTGGCAGTTCGTTGGATCAGATGACCCCAGCCACGACATTGGCCCCGGATGGCGCGAGATCGTCCTCAACTACACGCCAGCCAGTTGCACCTTGATTGTCGACGGCGCTTTGCAGCAGGACGTTCGCAACAAAGCCTGGGCAGGCCCCGGTCTGGGGCCGCTCTCAACGGACGAGAGGAATCACGTGTTGTCGATTGGCAGTAGCCTGGCGGGCGATCTGCCCGCTGAGGGCCTCATCGACGAGCTCGAAACCTTCGATCGCCCAATAGGCCCGTTGCGCAACTACCGCTACGCCTCCCAGACCGCAGCGAGCGCCACCGTTTCTTCGAACCCGCCCGCGGCGAAGCTCAATTGGATCAACTCGTCGCCGAGGCCGGTCGCAATTCGCCGCCGGTTGTCGGGCGACACGGAATGGACTCTGCTGGGAACGAACATCACGGGCATGTCTTTCGTGGACGCTTCGCCAGAGTTGCGGCGCGGCCAAGTCTACGAGTATGAAATCGACAAACGCGCTCTCTTTGTCGGGATCAATGCAGTTCCGGTTGAGGACCGCGGTTGTGTGATACTGCTCGTCGACCGCACCGTCGTTGCGCCGCTGGCTTCGGCTCTGGAACAATACATGTCGGACCTTGTCGGCGATGGTTGGACAGTCGTCCGGCACGACGTGCCGCGCCACGACGATCGCTTTTGGGACAGCGCGCCCGTGAACCAGCGCTATATCCAAGATGTCCAACGGATCAAGTCCACCGTGCTCTCGGACTACAAGACCCACTCGGACAGGATCAAGGCGGTCGTCATTGTGGGCCATGTGACCATACCTTATTCAGGATTTGGCGCGGAGGATGGCCATCAGCAAAACGCGGGGGCTCGCCCAGCCGATACGTTCTACGGAGACATGGACGGCAACTGGACCGATGACCGGGTCAATGTGCTGTCGCCGAACCCAAACCTGCGCAACATACCTGGCGACGGCAAGTTCGATGCTAACTTCTTTAACCCTCACATTTCCCCTTCGGCCCCGAACGGCCAGAGTGGCATCGAACTCGCCGTGGGCCGCATCGATTTCGCGCGCTTGCCCGCATTCGCGCCCCGCGCCGAGCTGGACCTGCTGCGGCAGTATTTCGCCAAGAACAACCGTTATCGCCACAAGCAACTCCCATTTACGCACGGCATCATCGCCGCGGGCTACTTCTACAGCCCGTACCAGGACCAGAGCCTAATCCTCGACGCCAACGCTTCATGGATCGGATCGCGGCTCCACGGTGTCGGCAGCGATCTTGTTTTCAACGGGGACATGTTCTTCTCCCCAGGCGCTT
>JAXDCU010000275.1:0-9714 GCA_034677645.1 Verrucomicrobiia bacterium | reverse complement strand
GGTCACCACGCGATTGCACGGCGTGATGGATTTGCTTCCCGGTGCCATCCAAGGTGAGTCCGGAAATCTTGGCGCTCACCCCTGCCGCCACGTAAATCCAAGCCTCGGACTGCACGTTTCCGCCGGCGGTGGTGTTGGCATCGGTCTTCAGCCGCGTCGCGGCCGCGCCGCAGCCGACCAGCGGCAAGATCTTGTTAAGGAGGATCTGTCCAGATTCAACAAACGTTCCGGCGGCGATCTGGATTATATCCCCTGCGCTGGCCGCCGCGATGGCGGCCTGGAGGGTGGCGTCTTGCGTCGGCACATGCCGGGTGGCTGCCACCGCACTGCCAGTCAAGGCAAAAACGAGGGTGGCGACTAAGATTCGTGTTTTCATGGCGCGTTCTTTCTATTCTCTCGATTTGTGGTTAAGTAGTTTGGAGTCATATTCGCGTTCAACATGCGGTCGGCCGGAACAAGCACACGTACGCCTTTGGCTGAGTGCATAGGAACGCCCTGTGGGCGCGGGCGGGATGGGACCGGCCGCACCCGCACTACGTACTTTGGCTATTCAGGGTCGCCCGCTTTGAACCAGTTTAGCTTCATCCAGGTGTAATCAAGCGCGTTGGCCATGGCGTCGCCGTTCACGTCAGCCACAGGATTAGTAGTTAGCCAATTCAGCTTCAGGATGCCGTAGTCCTGGATGTTGACCGTGTTGCTTCCGTTGAGGTCACCGCCGCGGAGGTAATGGTCTGTGTCGTCGCTCCAACCCGGAGCCCCGTCGCTCAAGAAGTCCGCGGTCGCCTGGCCGCCAACGAATGTCACGGGGAGCTTCTCGCGGAGGTTCCAAGCTGTCTTGGCGCTAATGGCGGTGGTGCCCGGCGGCACGTCGGTCAGCGCGTAGTCAAACACCGCGCCAGAGACGTTGAGCAAGGGCAGGTCCCAAGTCTTGGTGCTGGCGCCGCCGGTGGCGACAAACGTCACGACGCGTGTGTGAGCCGGGACCGTGCCTGTGCCCAGGAACCTTTCGAGCTCGACCTTGCCGGTGACCTGGTTGATGTTGACGCAGATGTCGAAGAAGGACTCGATGTAGTTGCCGGCTTTGTCGGTTGCCTTCACCTTCACGGCCCAAGTCCCGACTTCAGTCGTGCCGTCAACAAGCCAGGTGTAGTTGAACGTGCCGTCGGGGTCCTCATCCACATAAGTGGCGTTCACCTCAGTCGCGGTGATCGGACTGGTGAGAACCACGGTCGGCTCGCTGGCCAGGCCTGAATTCTCGTCGCTGGCGTCCACCGTGATGTTGACGGTGCCCAGGATCGCGGTATTGGCGCAGTCTTTGACGTCCGTGTCGTCTCCGCCGCCCAATGGCTGGTCTTGTGTCGCCGTTATGTTGCCGTCCTCCATCTCCGGCTCCGTGCCATCGATGTAGATGTTGGCGGTGTTGACCTTGACCGGATAGACGGGGTTGCCAGCAGTGTCGCTGAGCATCGTGCTGTCCACGTCGGACCCGCCGTCCGGCCGAAAGACCACGGTAGTCACTCCCTCGGTCCCGGTTGGTGTCAGGGTCATGGTCGCGGTTGTGGCGTCGGCCATGGTCCCGCCGCCCACCGTCAGGTCAACGCCCACAGCCACATCCAGGTCGCCGTCCATGTTCCAGACGTTCCAGATCAATTCCGTCCAGAGGCCGCCGCCAGGGGCGACATCAACCTCATCGTCGCCGCTCAAGAAGTAGGTCGAACTGAAGTTCAGGAAGGCCTGCAAACCCGAAACCGACTGCTGCAGGTTGGCGACCTTCATGTCGATCACGCAGGTCTCGGTTGGCTGGATGTAGAAGCTCGGCGCTGTCGGCTCGAGGTACACGGTGTTGTAGGTGGCAGGCTTGCTGCTCAGCCACGGCGTGTAGTCGAGGAGGCCTTCAGTGTAGTCGTACAGCAGATCGCCCTCGCCGGTGTACACCGTGCCCGCTGAAGTGACGACGGTCGGCCCGTTGGGCGATCCCCACCAGTTGTTCTCGGCATTGACTGCCACGGTTGTATCATTGAGCAGCCCCCATTCATTGCCCGTGAAGTTGTTGTAGGTGAGGGTGATGGCGCCGCCGCCCGCAAGGTATGCGCCCACCTCGCTCAACGAGGCGGTATTCCGCAAGACCGAAACCGTGCCTTCAGTGGTGATGCACAGCGCCCAGGTGGTACCTGCCTCAGTACCCGTGATGTTGTTGTCGGCAACAGTAACCGTGGTGCCCGCTGGGGCGTCCACATAGACGCCATATTGGCTGCCTGAGACGGTATTGCGCAGAACCGAAACCTCGCCGCCTGGATCCGTCACCATGATCCCGGTGGAATACCAGTTTGCGGGCGTGTACTCGAAGCCAGTGACGATGTTATCGGTGATGGTCCCGGTTGGGCCGTACGAGACCTGGATACCATTCTGAGCAATAAAGTCGATTGGACCGTAACCTTCCATGGTGTTGTTTTTAACGTCCACTGTCAGGCCCGTGCCTGTAAACACGGTGCAGTTCTTCTGGCAATCGTGGATGTAGCAGGAATCGAGCGTGAACGTGCGCGGAGCGCTGTCAGTGTTGTACACGCCCACGCCGATGCCGTGCTGCGATCCGTTGGGCGGGTTGTTGCTGATGTTCTTGATCTCGCAGTTGCTCACGGTGCCGCCGGCGTTCCAGTAGGCGATTCCCATGAACCGGTAGTTGGCAGCGCCTTGGAGGTTACCGTCAACGATCACACCGGTAATGACGACATCGGCGCAGTCATGGACATATACTACAGGTTTGTTGACGGCCGAGGTCGTGAACGACTTCGTGAGGGTGGCGGGCGACTGGATGACGATGCCGCTGCCCACGCCTTCGACTGTGATGTCCTCCGTGATTTCAATCTGCTCAACGTACGTTGTCGGCAGGACTTTGACCGTGTCACCCGGGTTGGCCGTGTCCACGCCTTTCTGTATCGTCTTAAACGGCGCGCCCGCGCTGCCGTCGCCGGCGTCGTCGTCGCCTAAAACCCCGTCCACGTAGATCGTTCCGGCCTGGAGGCTTGCGGCTAGAACCCAGAGGAGGCCGGCGGTTACGAGTAATTTCTTCATGGTCTGTTCTTTCTGGTTATTGTTGGCCTGCTCGGCGCGCCCACCCCACCACGAGTTGCTGCCGTGATCCCAGAGCTAAGAGCACATTGAGTCGAGCACGGCTGGTTGGGCAACGCTCGACATCCACTCCGCTTGCCGGCCTCATCACTGAGAACGGCTCGACTGGGCACCGGACGGCTCCGCAGGGACAACTGCCAAGCAGGCCGACACTGCATTATCGACAGTGCAGTTTAGAATGCGGAGGAGGGTGCGTGAATGCGTGCAGTTACTCAGTTGACATACACACAAACACGTAATTCGAGGCTTAAGACCACGTAAAAATGAAACGGGAGGTTCAAGGCGTGTTTTTGTCAAGTTTCCGAACACGACGGTTGCGAGGCTTGACAAGGCAGAGCGGACAGGGCGTCAGTCCGGGTGAGATGTCTATTTGGAAAGTGAGCTGCCAAGCGCGGCGTCGTTTGGGATGAGGCCGCGATTGATGGCAAATCTAACCAAGTCACTGTGCGTGCGCAATCTGAGCTTGCGCATAAGATTGGCGCGGTGGACTTCGACGGTGCGATGACTGATGAAAAGGCGCTTGCCGATGAGAACGTTCGTGCATCCTTCCGCGGCGAGCTGGAGGACCTGTCGCTCGCGGCTTGTCAGTGTGTCTTTGGTGTCGATAGGAGCGCCTTTGGAGCGCCTGACGTACGCCTGAACCGCAAGGTCGGAGAACGGGGCGCTCAGAAAGCGGCGTCCGGCCATGGCCTCACGGATGGCTTTGACAAGGTCAGCGACGCTGGATTGTTTGAGCACGAATGCTGATACTCCGCATTTGAGGGCTTCGATGAGGTAGGCCTCGTTGTCCTGCATCGAGAGCACCACGATGCGCACTTTCGAATGGCGCGGGCAAATCTCGCGTGCCACTTCCAGGCCGTTTAAGCCCGGCATTAAGAGGTCAAGCACAAGAACATCCGGTTTCAAACGCTCGACCAGCCGGACCGCTTCAAGCCCGTCGCCGGTCTCACCTACAACCTCGAAGTCAGGCTCGGCCTTGAGGAGAAGGCGGAGTCCTTCCCGGACGATTGCGTGGTCGTCGGCCAGGATTATTGAGACTTTGTTCATTCGGCGGTGGGTATTGTCGAGGGGGCGTTTCTGAATGTGCTTTGGATGGGAACTCGGCTGTGATGCGAGTGCCAGCGCCGGCGTGGGACTCGATTGTCAGGCGACCGCCGGCGGCAGTTGCCCGTTCCTGCATGCATTGCAGACCAAAAGCCAGATTCGATGAAGTAGTATGTTCGAGATCGAAGCCGCGTCCTTTGTCTTGCACCAGCAGGAACAGGCTAGAGGCGTTGTGCCACGCCCTGACAGTAGCGGACTTTGTATGAGCGTGGCGGATCACGTTGGTCAAGGCTTCCTGGACAATGCGATACGCGGCGGTCTCAATGTCGGGGTGAAAGCGGCGGCCATCAAGGTCGCTGTGCTGGAGTCGGACACGCATCCCGGAGACGCTTGCACACTGCTCCGTGCAGTAGACAAGCGCCGGCACCAGGCCAAGATGGTCCAGCATCGCTGGTCGCAAATCCAATGATAGGTTCTGTACGCGCGAGATCAGGTCCTTGACTGATGTCCGAGCAGTTTGCAGGAGATGGTCAATCGACTCGCGGGGACCGAGCTCAAGCCGGTCCAGTACACTGCCAATCACGGTTAGAGTCTGACCGAACTGGTCGTGGAGCGCGAGAGCCAGACGGCGGCGCTCTTCTTCCCGAACCTCGATGAGGCGCCGGGTTAGCAGGGTGAGCCTGGCGGTGTTCCTTTTCAGGGCGGCCTCGCCTTTCCTGCGTTCGGTGACGTTCCTGAAAATCGCAGCGATACAGAGCTTCCCCCCGTAGGGAATTGTAAACCCTGTGATGTCCACATAGGACACAGCGCCTGTCCTGGACTTCACTGGAACGTCCGTGGCCCAGTTGGTCTTACGAGACACGATCTGGTCGTATGCCTTCAGGACACCCGGCAAACTCTCGGCAGGGTGTATGTCCTCGACGCGAAGAGTTCGTGTTTCCCGCTCGGCACACCCTATCAACTTCGCAAAGGCCTTGTTCCCGTCCAGAAATCTCCGCGACTGCATATCGGCGACTACGACGCCATCCAGAGAGCTTTCGAAGAGTGCCAACCACTGTGCGTGGTGTTCGGATATGCGCTTTTCCATCTTCCGGCGCGCTTTCAACTCCCGAGCGAGGCTCGCCCGCGTAATGTCCAAGATTGCCTGCAAGCGGGCGACTCGGTCGGCGGCACACTTCCTGGGGGTGACATTGCCGTGTTCCTTGGGCGTCTTTTGCTTGTACATAGCCGATTTCTTGTCTGCTGCCACTTCAAACCAGACCCGAATTTGGGCCAGTCCAAACCGCTGGTTCAGGGCGGCTCGCTCGGACCCATCACTTACTATATACGTGATAATCAGAGCATATCTTGCACGCCAATGGTCATTTATTAGACTTTTGGAAATTCGCCGTCTGTTCCAAACGGTACACAGCTACTGCTAATGCGGTTGGATTCTCCATCGGTTACCCTCGGCAAGCGCACGCTCACATTATGAAGGCTACGCACGACCGCCTTCCGAATCGAATACGTGTATCTACTTAATTATGACCAGAATATACCCGTAATCTGACAGGGCCTTTCGAGCGCCCCGCACACCGTGCGGCGGGGCGTGGCGCCACGAAGGATATAGCGTGGCGAGGCGTAGAAGTGCCCATGCAACCTTGGCGATCCTCTCGACGGGATCGTTCGGTTGTGGCTGAGCCGTTTGAGCCTGGGGCGGGAGTGGTGGCTCAACCTGACGCTGCCGCAAAGAAAGCTTCGATGTTCTCGATGGGCGTGCGCGGTGGGATGTCGCACCCTGACGAGAGCACGAAGTTGCGGTGTTCCGAGACCGCGGCTCTTAGGCTCCGGACCGCGACTGCGACGTTGGGCGGCGTTCCGCGAAAGAAGACGTTCGTGGGGTCAAGGTTGCCGCAGACGATCACGTTTGACGGCACCCGCGCCAGCGCGCCGGGCATGTCCATCGGCACGCCAAAGTGGATAACGCGCGAGCCAGAAACCAGCACCGACTCGAGATGAACCGCCCGGGCGGCGCAGTTGTGGTAGACAAGCGTGAAGCTGTCGTCGTCCACCTGCCCAACAATGCGCTTGATCCAGGCCGAGGAGAACTCAGCCATGGCACGGGGCGACAAGAGACCGGCCGTCGGCTCGGCCATGACGACGCCGTCCGCGCCGGCGGCTTTGAAGGCCGCCGCGTAGGCCGCCAGAAAAGCCGTGCTTTTTTCAAGTAGCACCCTGACAAACGCGGGGTCCTCGATGGTCAGACCCAGAGTTTCACTCACGCCATAAAGCCGAGCCGCGAGCGAAAACGGACCGATCATGCCGGCCAGAACGATCGGACGATCGGGGAGCTGCTTCAGCCTGGCCACTGTCTCCAGATACACGCCAGTGCGGCCCGCCCCGACCGCGGGCACCGTCAATGCATCGGCCTGAGACCTGTCCGCGACAAGACGGCCCGGGACTGTCGGGATTTCCCACTCGTCGAAGATCGGTTTGCCGCCGAACGCCTCGATTTCGACGCTCAGGTCCATGGCCGTGAGCACAACGCGCGTGCTGAACCGCCTGTGAAGCGCGATCTGAGCCGCGGCTTGAAGGGCTGGGTCGGTCACAAGTTGTCGCACGGTTGCCGCGGCAAGGTGTGCGCCAGGGTAGGTCAGGATGGGCAACGCCAATGGCCGGTCCAGACCAAGGGCGAGTTCAACCAGGCGGCTCATATTCCGAAGCTGATACGGGACCAGATCGAGAAGGCGCAAAGTCACTGAACAGGCAAGCAGCGAGGCCGTGCCTGAAACCTGCCCGCGGCGAACATGAAGGACCAGGAGCTCTAGCGGTCATCCAGGCTACGTGCGATCATTATCAAGCGCAGCAGTTCGAGCACGGCTGTGACGAGCGCCGCGACGTAGGTCAGCGCCGCCGCGCTAAGCACGTCTTGAAGCGCTTCGGTTTCCTGACCGCGGACAATTCCGATCCGAGTCAACTGCTCCTTGGCGCGTCGACTCGCATCGTACTCGACCGGCAAGGTCACCAACTGAAACACCGTCACCACCGCGTAGGCCCCGATCGCAAACGGCAGTACTCTGGCAAACAGAGCCGGATTAAGCACTCCGAATGCCGTGAGCATGAAGCCCACACCCAGAATGAGAAATGCCGCTTTACTGGCGAAGTTGGTCGCCGGCACAAGCATCATCCGAAGCTGGAGCGGAGCGTACGCCGACTTGTGCTGCAAAGCATGGCCGGCTTCGTGAGCAGCCACGCCAACAGCCGCAATCGAACGACTGTGAAAATTCGCCTCAGACAGGAACAGGGCGCGTTTGATGGGATCGTAGTGATCGGTGAGTTGGCCGGGGACCATGCCTACTGGCACGTCCTGCAGGCCGGACCTGTCCAGGATTTCGCGGGCGGCCTCCGCGCCGGAGAGGCCCGACTGCGACGGTTGGCGGATGTAGCGGCCGTAAGTCGAACTCAATTTGAGCTGAGCGTAGAGGCCCAGCAGGAGGCCGGGCACCATCAGCCACCAGAACGGGTCGATCATCAATACACCGAGTATCATGGCTTACCCTAATCACCAAACCGCCTGCCTGCGTTGCCGGCCACTGACTCACCCGTCCCCCGACGGGCGTGGGCCGGGTCGCGGACCCAGGCTGCGCGGTCCAATTACCTAACAAGATGCTGTATCGGCGTCGGAATGCAAGCCAGCATGCGAGTGCTGAATGCGCGCTCAGTGCCGCCACCAAGCTCGCGAAGAATCAGATAGACGTGTTGGCGTAGCCGGCGGGCCGCGACAGGGCTGGACCTGCCTGCACAACGGTTGCGGCAGGCAGGCCGCCCGGGCCAGCCGCGGTGGGCGACGGGACTTCCAAAGACATTTTCTAAACGTTCTTTTTGACTTATTTAAGCTTATTAATAAAATAGGCGGAACAACGACAGACCTGACAAAACAATGAACTCGAACCGCAAAACATACCCGAACCAAACGCGTCGCGGACTAATCGCTCCAATCCTGCTGGCCCTGGCTCTCGCCCCGCTACCGTCGAGCATGCGCGCCGACCTGACGCACCGCTACCAGTTCGACGGAGAATATGGCGAACCTTCGGTCCAGGACTCGGTTGGTGAGGCCCACGGCACGCTTCAGGGCACCGCGTACGTCAGCGACGGCGCGGTGTACTTGGACGCCTCCGAAGGTTGTTACGTGGACCTTCCCGGCGGGATCATTACGGGCTACTCGTCATTGACGTTTGAAGCTTGGGCGAGCTTTGGCGTCAACAACAACTGGTCGCGTCTGTACGACTTTGGCAACCACAACAGCGAGACCGGTCGCGGCGGTTACTACGTGATGTTCTCGCCCCACACTGCGTCAGGGGACGCGCGCGTGTCCATCGCGGCCGCTGATCCCGGCTACGACAACGAGTACGTCACGACCAGACCCGGAGTGTTGGATGACATGGGTCTCCTGCACATCGTGGCCGTGTACGATCCGTCGCGACAGTTTTGCGCGATGTACATCGACGGCCAACTCGCATCCGCGAGGCATGATGTTCCGGTGCCGCTCTCCTCGGTACAGAATGTGTACAGCTATCTGGGCAAGTCCCTCTATGACACCGACGCCTACATGTATGGCTATATCACTGAATTCCGGGTTTACGATCACGCCCTGAGCGCTCCTGAAGTGGGCGCCAGCTTCGCCGCGGGTTCTGAAACACTCAATCTGGACGCGGGAGCAATCGAGTCGGTTGCTTTGGGCCTCGACCCGTCAGTGGTGCTGTTGAACGGGATGTCGCAGTGCAAGGTATCAGCGACATTCACCGGGGCGGGCACGGTTGACGTGAGCAACGAACCCGACGTGACTTTCAGTTCGAGCGACGAGACGAAGGTGACGGTAACAAGCAGCGGCGTGGTGAAGGGCGTGGCGATTGGGACGGCCAAGATCACGGCGACCTACGGAGGCAAACAGGCCAGCCAGGTCGTCACTGTCATCGAAGCCCCGGCACAGCTCAAGCATCGCTACAGTTTCAACGAGGCCGAGACTGACTATATCGCGGTTGATTCTGAAGGTGGGGCGAATGGTGCTCTCTGGGGCGGCGCGCTTTTCAATGGCGATGGCCAAGCTGTATTGGACGGCGTCAACGGTTACGTGGACCTGCCAAACGGGATCATATCCGTCCTAACAAACGCCACGTTCGAAACCTGGACGACTTGGACTGGAACTCGGATGTGGGAGCGAATCTTCGACTTCGGCAACAATGCGAACGGAGAAGATGGTCAAGGCACTGGGACGACATACCTACTGCTCACGCCGAGGGGGGGAGCCGAAAGAGTTCGGTTTTCGATCACTATAGGCAGCGGCGAGCAGATGGCGGACGGCCCGGCACTGTTATCTTCGAACAGGCTGGTGCATGTTGCTGTCACGTACAGCTACTCGGAACGGATAGCGCGTCTGTACGTGGATGGCGATCCGGCTGGTTCTCAGGCGGTCACAATCCCATTGAAATCAATCGCGGACGTCAACAACTGGCTCGGCAAGTCGAACTGGCCCGACCCGTACTACACCGGTAGCATCGACGA
>JAXDCU010000274.1:0-7379 GCA_034677645.1 Verrucomicrobiia bacterium | reverse complement strand
GTGGTGATCGCGATTATTGCGATCCTGGCGGGCATGTTGTTGCCAGCCTTGGCGAAGGCCAAGAGCAAAGGTCAGCAGACGGTTTGTCTTGGCAATCTCAAGCAACTTCAGCTCTGCTGGACAATGTATGCGGGCGACCATCAAGAGAAGCTCGTCCCCAACGACCCAAACGTCGGCCCCGGATCGCAATCTTGGATTCTGGGGTACATGCACGACAACTCGCTTGACTCAACCAACGCGACACTGTTGGCGAAAGGCACGTTGTATCGCTACAACGATTCATTTGGCATCTATCGGTGTCCGGCGGACCTTGGCAGGTCGACGATCGGCGGCAAGAAATACCAGCGGGTGCGCTCGTTCGCGATGAACTGCTATATGAATGGAGAAGATGTCGGTCTCACGCACGGCGGCTATCGAGGCTACAGCGTGAACCGCAAGACGGGTGACATCACCAAGCCCGGCCCGTCGACCGCGTTCGTTTTTCTGGACGAACACCAGAACAGCATCGACGACGGACATTTCGGGTTCAATCCCGAGGGGGACATGTGGATGAACCTTCCGGCCATGTGGCACAACAACGGCTGTAATTTCTCATTCGCGGACGGGCATGCCGATGTGCTCAGATGGCGGGATGGACGGACGCTCCAGATCAAGGTGATCAACTCCGTGTCGACGCCCAACAACCCGGACCTCCGCAAGCTACAAGCCATCCTCGCCACGAAATAGCTTGAATGGCTTCAGATGTCTTGGCGCGGAGGAATGAGGCCTAGCCTCGCCTGTCACCACTGCCCACAGCTCACGCCGCCGCCCTAAGCATGACTTCGAGGTCTTTCTGAGCGGTCGTGATCGGCATCAGATTGAACTTGTCCGACAGCACCTTGAGCACGGCAGGAGTGACGAAAGCCGGCAAGCTCGGTCCGATCCTAATGTTCCGAATCCCCAGATGCAGCAGAGTGAGCAGAATGCACACAGCCTTCTGTTCGTACCATGAGAGCACGAGCGAGAGCGGCAGCTCGTTTACTCCGCAATTGAACGCGCCAGCAAGGGCGCCAGCGATCTTGATCGCCGAGTACGCATCGTTGCACTGCCCAAGATCGAGCAGACGGGGAATGCCGTTCAGGTCGCCAAAGTCCAATTTGTTGAACCGGTACTTGCCACAGGCAAGGGTCAGGATCAAACAGTCAGCCGGAACAGACTCGGCAAGCTCCGTATAGTAGTCGCGCCCCTTCTTCGCTCCATCGCATCCGCCGATGAGGAAGAACCGCCGGATCGATCCCTTCTTCACGGCGTCGATGACGCGGTCGGCCACGCTCAACACCGCGTTGTGGCCGAACCCGACAGTGATCCGGTGGTCCGGGCCGTTCGCGGCAAAGCCCGGCGCCGCCAGTGCGGCTTTGATCACTGGACTGAAATCGCGATTGCCGATGTGGCGGACGCCTGGCCACGCCACCAGACCGGAAGTGAATATTCGATCCTTGTATGCGGGTTGCGGTTCCTGGATGCAGTTAGTGGTCATCAGAATGGCGCCAGGAAACTCGGCGAACTCCTTCTTTTGGTCCTGCCACGCACCGCCGTAATTGCCGGCCAGATGCGGATACGCCTTGAGCTTCGGATAGCCGTGGGCTGGCAGCATCTCGCCGTGAGTGTAAACATTGATCCCCTTGCCCGCCGTCTGCTTCAGAAGTTCGTCCATGTCCCTCAGATCGTGACCTGAGACCGCAATCGCTTTCCCGACCAGCGGCTCTACCCTAACCTTGGTCGGAGTTGGATGACCGAATGTCTCAGTGTGGGCCGTGTCGAGCAGTTCCATCACTTTCAGGTTCACTTCTCCGCACCGCAGACACAAACCCAGAAGATCATTCACCGTGGCCTCAGTGCGTGTCAGCCCGTCGAGCGCCTCATGGAAGAACAGAGTCGAGTCCTCCAATTCGCGCCCGAGCTCCGCTGCATGATGGGCGTAGGCTGCCGTGCCTTTGACGCCGTAGATGAGCAACTCCTGCAGCCCTGAAACATCCTCGCCCAACCGGTCCCGCCTCGACAGCACGGAAACAGCCTTGCCTTGCTCGACCAAGCCACCCAGGTCTTTGGCCGGCACCCACGTGGCCGGCCCTTTTATTTCTTCAGTTGCGCGTCCCCGCGCCGCACAAGCCGATTCGTACTTGGACCGCACCGTGTCTCGAACCTGGGCGGCTCGACGCAACATGCCTTCCAGTCTCGCGGGGTCGAAGTTGACATTTGTCACGGTGGTGAAGAGGGCATGAATGACAAACCGGTCCGCATCGGCGTCCTTGACATCCATCGACCGTGCCCGATAGGCGTATTGTGATATCCCCTTGACCGCGTGAATAAGGAGGTCTTGTAGGACAGCGGTCGTTTCGTCCTTGCCGCACACGCCGATGGTGGTGCAGCCGACCCCTTTCGAAGTCTGTTCACATTGATAGCAAAACATGATCGGTCTCAGTTTGTTGTTCGTTCAACTTCGGCCTACAAGCACGCGGACTTGGCTCCGCGCGCACTAGGCTTCGAAACATACCACGCATCTCCGCCGATGCTTTGACTCAAATCAAAAACCGAGAAGGAAACAAGCGGGAATTGCGCCACAGCCCGACGGGGTACAAGCGGCGGATGCGCCAGAATGTCGCTCATGGCACAGAGAATTGCCGGGGGCTGACTGCTCCAGTATTGCTTAACTGCTTTATGACGAGTATTTTGTGAATGGTGTGTTCCGCTCGGCACTCCTGTTGCTGTTGGTATGGGCTGAGTTTAAGTCAGGACTATGGCAAAGGTATTAGGCATCGATTTGGGCACAACCAATTCCTGCATGGCTGTCATGGAAGGCGGTGAGCCGGCGGTGTTGGAAAACTCCGAAGGCAAGCGGACAACGCCTTCTGTGGTGGCATTCGCGAAATCAGGCGAACGTTTGGTGGGCGACGCGGCGAAGCGCCAGGCCGTCACCAATCCGCGCAATACAGTTTACTCCATCAAGCGGTTCATGGGGCGGAAGTATGATGAGGTGAGCGAGGAGATCAAGCGGGTGCCCTACAAAGTGGTGAAGGCCAGCAACGGTGACGCCTGGATCGAGGTCGAAGCCGAAGGCCAGACCAAGCAATTCAGTCCGCCCGAAATCTCCGCCATGATTCTGGCCAAGCTCAAGGCCGATGCAGAGGTGCGTCTCAGAGACAAGATCACCCAAGCTGTGGTCACTGTGCCCGCCTATTTCAACGATTCTCAGCGCCAGGCGACCAAGGACGCTGGCCGCATTGCCGGGCTCGAGGTGCTTCGCATCATAAACGAGCCCACGGCTGCGTCTCTGGCTTACGGTTTGGACAAGAAGAAAGATGAGAGAATCGCCGTGTACGACCTTGGCGGCGGCACTTTTGACATTTCCGTGCTCGAAATCGGGGATGGTGTTTTCGAGGTCAAGGCCACCAATGGCGACACTCACCTTGGCGGAGACGACTGGGATTCCCGAATCATGGACTGGATCATCGACCAGTTCCGCAAAGAACAGGGAATCGACCTGCGCAAGCAGCCCGATGCCATGCAGCGCATCAAGGAGGAAGCCGAGAAAGCCAAGATAGCGCTCTCAAGCGCACAGCAGTACGAGATCAACCTGCCATTCATCACGGCGGACGCCAGCGGTCCAAAACATATCAGCACTAAACTCATCCGGTCTAAGATGGAGCAATTGTGCGACGGCCTTTTTGAGCGGACGGTCGTGCCGGTGCGCAATTGCCTCAAGGACGCTGGCTTTACACCCGACAAGATAGACGAGCTGGTTCTTGTGGGTGGCATGACGCGCATGCCCAGGGTGGTTGAGACGGCGCGGTCGCTAGTTCAGAAATCGCCACATCAAGGTGTCAACCCTGACGAAGTCGTTGCGGTGGGCGCTGCGATTCAGGGCGGCGTGCTCAAGGGCGAAGTCAAGGATGTTCTCCTCTTGGACGTGACGCCGCTTTCGCTTGGCATCGAGACGCTCGGGGGCGTGTTCACGCGCCTCATCGAGCGCAACACAACGATTCCCACGCGCAAGTCGGAGATATTCTCCACCGCTTCCGACAATCAGCCTGGCGTGGAGATTCACGTCCTCCCGGGCGAACGGCCAATGTCGCGCGACAACAAGACGATTGGCAAGTTCCAGTTGACTGACATCCCGCCAGCGCCTCGCGGTGTTCCGCAAATCGAGGTCACGTTCGACATCGACGCCAACGGCATTCTGCACGTTGGCGCCAAGGACCTCGGAACGGGCAAGGAACAGAAGATCGCCATCACAGCCAGCAGCGGCCTGTCCAAAAGCGAAATCCAGCGCATGCAGCAGGAAGCTGAATTGCACGCCGAGGAAGACCGGGCGCAGCGCGAAAGCGCCGAAGCCCGAAACGAAGCCGACAACACCGTCTATCGGTCCGAGAAGATGCTGCGCGAGAACAAAGAGAAGATATCGAGCGCCAACCAGACGAAGATACAGGAAGCGATTGACGGCGTGAAGGAAGCGCTCAAAGGCACTGACACAGCGGCCATCAAGACGTCCACTGAACGCCTCAACGAAGCCTGGCAAGCGGTCTCAGCCGAGCTTTACAAGACAGCGTCCGAGAAAGCCAAGGCCGGCAAGGAAACCCCCGGACCAACTCCGTCGGATGCCGGGGCCGGCGCGCCCGGCGCCAAAGGCGAAGGCCCGATCATCGATGCCGAAGTCGTGGACGAGAAAAAGAGCTGACATTGCTCCCTAGGATTTTCCCGCGCGCGAGTGCGGCGGGATTTGATTCGAACATCAAACTGAGAAAACTAAACCGTAGAAATAAGAAGGTATGGCACTGAACCTAAAACCACTCGGCGACCGCGTCCTGGTTGAACCGGTCGAGGAGGAAGTAGTCAAGAAAGGTGGAATCATAATCCCCGACACCGCCAAGGAGAAACCACAAGAAGGCGTCATCCGCGCGCTCGGGACCGGCAAGACTGACGATGACGGCAAGAAAATACCGTTCGAAGTCAAGGTTGGCGACCGCGTGCTGGTGAGCAAGTACGGCGGCACGGAAGTCAAGGTCGAAGGCAAGGAGTATAAGCTGCTCAACAGCGACGACATCCTCGCAATCATCCAAGGCTAGTCCGCCATTCGACTCCCACCCAAATCTAAAATCATCAACTCATAATATATGGCAGCAAAACAACTCATCTTTAACGAGGCCGCCAGACAGGCGGTCCTCAGAGGCGTTACCAAACTCTCCAAAGCCGTCACGGCAACTCTCGGGCCCAAGGGCCGAAATGTGGTTCTCGACAAGAAATTCGGCGCCCCCACCGTCACTAAAGACGGCGTGACCGTCGCCAAAGAGATCGAACTCGAGGACCCCTTCGAAAACATGGGCGCCCAGATGGTCCGCGAAGTCGCCAGCAAAACCAGCGACGCCGCCGGCGACGGCACCACCACCGCCACCGTGTTGGCCGAGGCTATCTATCGCGAAGGACTCAAGCACGTCACCTCTGGCGCCAATCCAATCGGCATTCAGCGCGGCGTCCTGAAGGCCGTGGAAGCCGCCGTCGCGCACCTGGCCAAAACCTCCAAGAAGGTCAAGGACAAGGACGAGATCAAACAGGTCGCCACTGTCTCGGCCAACTGGGATACGACGATCGGCGAGATCATCGCCGACGCCATGGACAAGGTGGGCAAGGACGGCACGATCACCGTCGAGGAAGCCAAGTCGATCGAGACTACCCTCGAGGTCGTCGAGGGCATGCAGTTCGACAAAGGTTATCTGTCCCCCTACTTCGTCACAAACGCCGAAACGATGGAGTGCAAACTCGAGGAACCGTATCTCCTGGTTTACGAGAAGAAAATCAGCAGCCTCAAAGACATACTCCCTCTGCTCGAGAAGATAGCGAAAGTGGGCAAACCGCTGCTCATCATCGCCGAGGAGGTCGAGGGCGAGGCGCTCGCCACATTGGTCGTGAACAGGTTGCGCGGCACGCTCCAGTGCTGCGCCGTTAAAGCTCCCGGATTCGGCGACCGCCGCAAGGCGATGCTCGAAGACATCGGGATTCTGACCGGTGGCAGGTGCATCACCGAAGACCTCGGCATCAAGCTCGAAAACATCCAACTCGACGACCTCGGCAAGGCCAAGAGCATCGTCATCGATAAGGAAAACACAACCATCGTCGAAGGCGCGGGCAAACCATCCGAAATCCAGGGGCGGATTAACCAAATCCGACGCCAGATCGAGGAAACCACCTCCGACTACGACCGCGAGAAGCTCCAGGAACGCCTCGCCAAGCTCGCCGGCGGCGTCGCCGTCATCAATGTCGGCGCGGCCACCGAAACCGAGATGAAGGAAAAGAAAGCTCGCGTTGAGGACGCCCTCCACGCCACACGCGCCGCCGTCGAGGAAGGCATCGTCGCGGGTGGAGGCGTTGCTCTGATCCGCTGCCTGAACGCCATTAACGCCGTTCAGGGCGACAACGACGACGAGAAAATCGGCGTGGACATTGTGAAGCGCGCCGTTGAGTACCCAACTCGCGAGTTGGCCAAGAACGCCGGTGTCGAAGGCTCTGTTGTTGTCGAGGAAGTCAAGCGTCGCAAGGGGAACGATGGCTACGACGTCGCCAAGTCCGAGTACACCGACCTGGTAAAGGCTGGTATCGTGGACCCGACCAAAGTCACGCGGACTGCTCTGCAGAACGCGGCGTCGATTGCCGGCCTGCTTCTGACAACGGAGTGCCTGATCACAGAGTTGCCAGAGAAGAAGGAAAAACCGGCTGGTGGCCCGCCCCACGGCGGCATGGGCGACATGGACTACTGAGCCCCTGTACTCAGTCAGTCGAACACAAAACTCAAGAGGCTGGCCGGTTGGCCAGCCTCTTTTTCGTCCCACTCAACATCACCTCGAACATCAAGCGATCTTCTTCCCAAAATCGAATGCGCTCCCCAGAAATCCCCCAATCCCATAGTACTGCCGCGTGTCGGGCGTGAATATGAACGGACGCACCTTGGCGATGTCCAAACCGTTTGCGCCGAGCACAGCCTCGTCGGCTTTGACATCCACAATTTCCCCGACGAATTGAGTGTGCAGTCCCAACTCGAACACGTGGACCACACGGCACTCGATCACTAACGGAAACTCGGCGACGAACGGCGCGTCCACAAAATCGCCATGCGCCGCCGTCAAACCCGTCGCGGCGAACTTGTCGGTGTTTCGCCCCGAGACTATGCCGAAGTAATCCGTTTGCTTCACGTAGGCTTCGGAAGGTATGGAGACTGTGAATGCCTTTCGCTGGATCAGGTTCCCGTACGTGTAAGTGGCCTTCCTCAGAGACACCGCCAAACACGGCGGCTGCGAACAGCATATCCCCGCCCAGGCCGCGGTCATGACGTTCGGTTTCCCGTTAGCATC
>JAXDCU010000273.1:0-2817 GCA_034677645.1 Verrucomicrobiia bacterium | reverse complement strand
GGCCGTCCGCGTTTCATTCGAGACCAAACCGAGCTCTGTCGAGCGCAAGTGCAAGCCACGAAGTTCCCGTGGTTGAGAAGGTATCCAATGCTGATCGAGTCTAATCCGACCGTGCCAATCGACAATGCGGCGGGGATGGAGCTGGCATTGAATTACGCGGGATTGCCGTTCCGCGCCATTGCGCGGACATCCTCTCAGATGAAGAGCAAGGGACGGCCAAGTCTGATCTCGGTGAACGAGCGCGAACAGGCTGAGCGACCGTGCGGCAAACTCGTGGTCAGGCGGGGGCGCGATTGGGTCTTGGCATACAATGGCGAGCGATTGCTGGACCTGCTGACTTTCTAGCGGCGAGAGCAGGCTGGGAGGCCCGGCATCCGACCGCAAGGATAGAACGGCCGCCACCGATGCCTTCCAGGAGCGCCTCGCCGGCGCCTCGGCGCGAGAAAGGCGACCGCGTAATGACCTCCTACTGCGGGCTTTGGATTTTCCGTTTCTGTTGCCATTGGCAGGTGGTACTGCAACACTCTTGTGGATGTCGACTGCGACTCTCAGCCGATCGATGAACAGCCCTCAGGCGGGCCACTCGCCGCTCCGCTGGCCGCGAAGCCCAACCAGAGCTCACTCTCAGCCGTCCGCGACGGTGGTGATTTCGGCGCGCGCGAGCAATCTTGTCTTTTGCGCCGAGTGGTTGGCGAGTGCCAAACGCGACCGATGAACAACAGTAGGCTATGAATGTCTTTCTCGTGTACATCCAGGATGAGAACTACTACCGGCTTTTGTCTGATGAATCCCCAGGCTCCTGTTCCGAGGATGGCCGACTGAAGGTCATGGGCTTCCCGCCACTGTCGATTCAGACGCTCGCCCCCGTGCTCCGCCGACGCGGACACAGCGTGCGCTTGTTCGATACGTGCCATCCGCAAATGAAGGCCGAGCATATCGCGGCCTGTGCCACCCAGATGAAGCCCAACGTGATTGGCCTTTCATTTCTATCCACAACTACATATCCGGCGACCAAGGAATTAGCCCGCCAACTCAAGGCGGTAGCGCCACGAGTACCCATCATCGTGGGAGGTCCTTTTGCGACCTTCAGCGGGCGTCAAATCCTGGAGGATTGTGGGAGTATCGACGCCGTGGGGGTGGGCGAAGGCGAGGAACTCTTGCCCGATTACTTGGATCACCTTGAAGCGCCGTCATCGGTTGCGGGCTTGATCTGGCGTGACGGCAAGGTGGTGGTGACGAACGCGCCCCGCTCCGTGATCCCAGACCTGGACCAGTTCCCGTATCCCGACCGGAGCTCGCTTCCGATTGACTATGTCGAGTCGCTGCCCCTGGATGTTCCGGCCGTGCTATCTATGGACAAGTTCTGCACGATTCAGACTTCCCGCGGTTGCCCATACTCGTGCGTGTACTGCGACATCCCCTCACTTTCCGACGGGAAATGGCGATCCCGCTCTCCTGAGCATGTTTTGGGGGAAATGCAGGAATTGAATGATGCGGGGTACCGGTCGATCTACCTCACGGATGACCACTTCCTTTTGAACCGGCAACGCATCGGCGCGATCTGCAAGGGGATTGTTGCGCGCAACCTGCGGTTTAAGTGGGGTTGCGAAGGACGGGTGGATTCGGTGGCGATTGATCAGTTCCCCAACATGGCGAAGGCTGGGTGCAATTCCCTGGCTTTCGGCATTGAAGCTGGTACTCAAAAGGTCCTAGACCGCTTAAACAAGAAGCAGACCCTCGCGCAAGTCACCCACGCTGTTAGTGAGGCTAAGAAACACGGGATCGAGCGCGCCCACGGCTTCTTCGTGATCGGTTCGCCGGGGGAGACGGAGGCTGACATTATGGAGAGCTTTCGCTTTGCTGCCCGGCTCGACCTGGACACGTTTGGTTTCAATCGGCTTTGTGTGTACCGCGGGACACCACTCTGGGAGGAGTACATCGAGCGCGGTGTCATCGATGATGGACGGGATTGGCACAAGTGGTTCAAGTGCTCGGACATCGACCCGACGGTGCTCCCGAGCGCGATGCTCAACCGCGTGCGGATGAAGGGGTATGCACTCCTGTTCACTCGCCGGTTGTTCGGACGCCCCATTCAAACGCTTCAGCTCTTGCGAAAGTTGAGCCAGCACATGAAGAGAAGGGACGTTCTCAGACTCCTCGCCAGCCCATTCCGTCGGCGTCGTCTGACCCGGAAACCGGAATTGCCGGCTAAGATGACTGATTGCGGATTGACCAAACCAGTGCGCGGGCAGGTTCTGACCACTTGAACCGGTTTGGGTAGCTCTGGGGTCGCTACGCCCCGCCCTTGATGATGTCCTTCTCGACCAGGGCATCGCGGTGTTCATTCGCCAACGTGATCACGGTGGCGAGGTCGGTCGCGGCGGCTTGATTGGTGTTTGCCCGCTGGGTCGTCGGCGTCGCCCCGTGGAAGCCCACCTTGGCAGACGTGCCCGCACAGACCAGTTCCCCGTTCAAACTTGACGACTCGATCACTGGCGGCTGCGCATGACTCTGACTGCTCATCAGGCCCATGATCACCCGAAGTGATGCCACTGCGGTCATTCTCTGTATCACTTTCATAACTCTCTTTTTTTGGCTCCATTTCAAGTCTCTCTCGCTGCCAAAGCCCTCGTTCAGATCATTAAGGCCAATGTCAGCCAGCAGAGGCATGTGTACCGATTCAGATGAATTGGACGCGCACCACAGTAGATCATGCGTTACAATACTAAAGCGCCGTTCAACTGTATCCCTCATCCCCCGAAGGAAGTCAGGCGGGGTCACATCTAAACATTTGACATTTGACGATCCACTCGACTT
>JAXDCU010000272.1:0-11920 GCA_034677645.1 Verrucomicrobiia bacterium | reverse complement strand
GTCCTTGGCGTTGTCCACAACAGCGCGGACGATGCCCCGTGTGCCCGGAGCAGCGGACAGGTTGTCGATCCGCACGCGCACGTCGCCCGTGGCGTGTGCCAATAGCATGAATGAGAGCAGAGTGCCTGCCCAGACGGGAACAGAGCAGTTCCGACATGATGTGACTAAGGTTCGCGGTTTCATGGCGGTTAGTTTGTTACGATGATTTCGCGTGGCTCAGCCGCTGACCGGACTTCGGGGTTGTAGTATTCATACACGGTGGACACAGTCGTCTTTGCCCTGATGGGATACTTGGCGGCCAACTTGTAAGTCAGTGTCACGGGTTTTTCGTGGTCCAACTCCTCCAGATAGAAAATGATCTGGCGCCCGGCCAGTTCGTATTTCTGAATGCCTTTGCCAACAAGCGCATCCAAGTCGTCTCGCAGAGCTTCAAAGCCCGGTGGAACGCCCACGTCCACCACAATCATTTTGGCCTTGCCAGGCCGGTTATTGGCGACTCTGACGGTGCACGTGACCAGGTCGTCGGTGGTCAATTGTTCTTTATCGAATTGGACGTCGATGGAGAGGAGCTCTTCCGCCGGCGGTTCGACCGTGTTCCATGGCATGTAGTGCCGACCAATCACTTGATAAAGACTGCTGCCGGTTCCTTCGAACGTGAGGCGGACGACGTTCTCGCCCGTCTTCGTGTGTTCGCCAAGATCGCAAAGCAGAAGCAGGTCGTTGTTCGCCTCCGTCAGTCGAAGCGTTTTGACCTCAGTCCCGTCCATGACAATCCGCACTGTCGCATCGGCGCTGCTTGTCACTCCGCTAGCCGCGAGGCAAAACGCTTTCAAGGCTTGGACGGTCGCCTGAGTGGAACCGAAGTTGCCGTTCCCGTCCTTTGATGAGACCAGGAAGTTCAGTGCCTTGGCGGTTGTGTTGGGGTATGCACCAAATCGCAGATAAGCCTGGGCGAGCAACGCGGTCAGTTCTACTGAAGCGCCTTGACCTCGGCTGCCCGTGATGGTCGGTGCGGTCTCTTCCCACCAAACCAGGTCTCCCTCTTCGTGCTTGGATGCCTCGAATTGGTTGAACAGGTTAGGCAACAAAGGGTCAGACGGGTCCTTCAGCAGGGCGTGGGCGCAGAGCGCCAGTGTGTACGTTTCCGGCTTGAATTCCGGTTCGGCCAGCTTGGTCTTCATGTACGCGATTCCTGAGCCAGGCGCCGGCCCTGAATAGCCCGAACTTCCGAGACCCCAAACCACATAGGCAGTGGTCCGAAGAACGTCGTTCTGAAACCTGTCGATGGCGCCTTCGGCGATCCCGCCGTCAGTTGGAATCCATGAGCCGTCCGGTTCCTGCTCGGACACGAGCCATTCCTGCGTGCGCCGGATCACTGCCGGGTCGACATACCAGACCTTGCTCATGTCGCTGAACTCCATTAGACCATAAGTGGTCAAGACTTTGTGAGCGGGCTTGTCGCCAAACCACGAAAACCCGCCGCCGTCCACTTCATAACTGAGCAGCCTCTGGTAACCCGCGCTGATGAAACCCTCGGCTTTCATGAGAGTCTCGGGCGTTATCTGGTCCACTCTCTTCATGTATTCGACCACGAGCACGTTCGGGTACGTGACCGAGGACGTCTGCTCGAAACATCCGAACGGCATCCGCAACATGGAATCCAAACCCTCGACCACCTGGCTGAAGAATCCTGGGTAGATTTTCACCAGAATCTTGCTCGCGTCTTTGATGGCCTCCGCCGGGATACTGATGACCCTTTCTACCGTCCCGCTGAGTCTGCCGCTGTGGGTCACGAGGACCTCGGAGCCATCCGGCGTCACTTCGACTTCGCGCGCGATTGCATCGCTCCTTGTGCTGCCGTATGCCGTCACCTGGAGTTTGAATCGGCCCACGCGCAATGCTTTGACGCGGAAGTAGACGACGCTCACTTCGTCGGCCCCGATCGACAGGGTCTTGTCCGCGGAGTCCAGGAGTTCGAAGCCCTCGCTGTTCTGCATTTCGAGTCTGATCGACTGGGCCACAGGCAGGTAGTTGTAAACCGCCACAGGCACTGAGACCTCGTCCATGCGGGTAAGCGCCGCTGGCAGGTCCAGGTCCACAAAGAACTCCTGGAAGACGCGGATCGACTCGGTCGCGCTCCCCAATCTTCCATCGGCGCTCGAAGCGAGGCCGGTAAGCCGCCAGCTTGTGATCGAATCCGCCACCTTCACGTCGACTGTGGCGCTACCGTCGGGTCCTGTGATGATCAACGGATTGCTGTACAGCGTTTCCGGGAAGTACTGTCGAAGATACGGCTGTCCAGAGCCACTCTGCCCTGAAAAGTCGACTGAAGGTGGTCCTACTCCGCCGCCGACGCCAGCTTCTATCCAACCGGTGGCGTCGTTGAAGAAAAGGGCATTGATTCCGCCGTTGGCCCGAATTTGCCAATCGGGATTCTCGCGCAACCAGGGTGATGTCACCGCCCAGTAGACTGTCGCCAGTCTGAGATCGTCGGCGGTGTCCCAGCGCTTGTCGGGCCCTGCGCAAAGGAAAGTGTACTCGCCCGAAGTCGCCGTGTAAGAAACGTGGTAAAACGTTCCCCAGGGATCGACCGCATCGTCGGGCTTGAGACGTCCCTCCTGCAGTGCTTGGCTGATCGCTGGTTCAAAGAACGCAATCGAACGGTCAGTATCGCGCCACCCGAACTCGGATGGGATCGCATCGATGAGTTTGCCCACGTCAGCCCAGACGGCGTCTCGCAGGCTTTCAAGCAGCGCCTCTGGATCGTCAGTCTCGCTCATGAGTTCGAAAGTGCCGGGCGCGGCGGTGGAAAGAGTGGCGAACATCATCCCCACCGCGCGTTCTCTTGCGGCATCCGAGTCGTCGAGCGAAGAGCCATGGACGATCTCTTCGGGTGAGAATCCATGAATCTCATACCGCGGTTGGCGCAACTGCTCCTCGAGATAAAAGTAGACCTTCTCCATCCCCGGCTGCATTTCCTGAAGAGCAAACACTGCCTCATCAACGATGTTCAGTCCCACCGCCGCCACGACAGGTTTGCCCGCCGGATCGCTGACGCGGAGTTGGATGGAAGCGTCTTCACCGGGAAGATAGACATCCTTGTCGGGAGCGTAAGCAAGCTTGAGGTCGTTCGCTGGGTCCACGTAGATGATCCTGCGGTCGCGAATCGTGTTACCGGCCAGAGTGATTCGATATGCGGAGATCGATAGGGTCCCGGACATATCCGCGCCCAGCGGAAGCACCAGCGCCGTGTGTCCCCCGTCCGGCTCAAGGCTCCGACTGTAGACCGTCTGTCCTTCCTTAACTACGTCCACGAAGACCGACCCACCCAGTCCACCGCAAAACACGTCGAGCTTGATCTCATCGCCCACCTTGTACAGAGCACGATCAGTTCTGGCGAGAATGGTCTCGCCTCCGGGAACAAGCGCGAGATCGAAAGAGCGCGACGCCGCGTTGCCCTGCGAGTCCTGGGCGTGCAATTCCAAGGTCAGGGCGGAATGACCGGCTGGCGTGAATAGGAGAACGCCGATCCCGGCTGCATCGGTCGACACTATGCCAATCTCTTCTCCTCCGACATGGGCAGTGCAAGTAGTTCGGGCGGGTGTGTTATTCGGGTAAAGCGTCAGGACATAGACAAGGTTCTCGACGCCGGGGATCAGACAGCCGCTCTCCGGAACGGCGTGGATGACGATCTCACTCGCCGAAACTGGGATGCTGCGGGAGATCGATTGCATGTGTTCTGCCGTGTCGACAACCTCCACTTGAATCAACGCGAAAGCGTCGCCTTGCTGGAGTGGTTGCCCCACGAAGTAGGCAGGCAGGTCAAGGCTGAAGTCGAACCGGCCTTGGGGATCGGTTGTGCCTGAAATCTTCGCGAACTCATTGAATCCAACATCAAACTTCGATGCGGTCACAGTGACATCCGCCCCACTGACGCTCTTCCCAAAGAAGTAATCCGCGCCCACCGTGCCGTTCACCTTGGCGCCGGGCCGGTAGAAATCCCGGTCGGTGGCAAGCGTGACTTTGAATTTCGGCAAAGCGTATCGCTCCACCGTGACCTGTTTTTCGGTGCGGCTTCCGGCGATCTCCGCGGCGATCGTGTATTCGCCCATGTTCAGTTCGGTCGCGAGCACGAAGTCGGCGGAGGCGACTCCGAACTCGTTCAGAGTGCCAGCTTGCTTGAAGACCTTGTTCCCCTTGGCGTCCGAGACGGTCAACACCATCTCTTCGCCCGCGGCGGGGAGCATCTGGGGCTTCTTCAGCGAAAGGGAGCGCATGTGGATGGTCTGACCCGGCTGGTAAAGTGGCTTGTCAGTCGTGAGCAATGTTGTCGTGCCGTCGACGATATCGACCCCCTGGTTCACCAACCTTCCGCCACCCGGAGAATGCACCGCCACCAGCAGTTTGCCCTCTCCGGCCAGTCCTGGTGGAATCTCCAGCACGGCGTTGACCACCCCATTCGCGTCCGCGGCTCCACTGAACGACGCGCACGCCTCCTCTCCGTCGGGACCGGTCAGCAATGCCGTGACCGCGGTGCCTGGGAGTGGTTTCCCCGTGGAAGTCTCCTGAACGGTCACTCGCGCCCGGTTGATGGCGCCCGCGTACCACCGTTCTGGGCCGAACACGTGCACACGCAGCCGCGAAGTTAGCTCGTAAAGACTGAATCTCTCCCGCACGGTGTCGGTCCCGTCGTGTCCTTCGATCTCAAGGACAAACGTGGCCAAGTCCGCGGCTTCTGACACGCCTGCGATCGGAAAGAGGAGGCTGGTCGACTTTCGCGCGGCTGTCCCCGTGAGCATTGGACTTTGTATTCCGCGGAGATTCCCGCCCAGGTCGAGCACGCGCGTCTTCAACGTGTCGCTGATCCGTGCCGCCGAACCTTCGAACACGAGGTCAACCTCGACCGCGCCATTCTCGACTCGAGCGCGCCCCTGAAAACCATCCCATGAAAAGCCACTGTCAGCAGCGGTGGCCCTCATGGCGAGAATGGCGTCCCGCGGGTCCACCTTGCCGTCCTTGTTCATGTCCGCCGACTCAAACTCGGCTGTGCCCAGGATCGCGGACGAGACAGTCTTCCGAAGGATGAGTTTAGCGTCTGCCTCGGTGACTTTGCCGTCTCCATTGGCGTCTCCGGGCGTGGAGTCCGCCCGTGCGCAGGGGACGAGCGATTCGCGGGCAACAAGAAGCAAGACCAACGCAAGTGAAACAGTGAACCGGACTCCGCGGCGGGCCAGCCTGCCAGTATGCCTGACGGGAGTAGCTGTTCTACAGTGAAGTGATTGAGTAGACATGGCCTTTCGAATCGTTACCATCATTATACGTTTTCCGGCCAAGAATTCAATGCCCCAATTCAGGGCCTGGATTGAAATCGAATGACAACATCCCTGGCGCCCTCCACAACCTTGCGCTCCTCCGCATCGAGTTGGTCCATGAGCCGCGCCGCACGGAGGTCGAATGAGCGGCGCGGCTTCATGTCCGCGGTGCCGCGTTCTGATCCGTTGTGCAAGCACCAGCCCGCCGCGCCACCCGCGATCGCGCCGTCTAGGTCGGTCAGGAAATCGGTTGCGACCGGGTTCCACGCGCCATAGCCGCGTCGGAAAGGCTCCTGGTAGTGCACGGGAGCGGCACGGTCAAGGCGTTTCGTCATATCGATGTATGCCCGCGTCTTCTGTTGGGTTTGGCGCGGTGATTCAGGGGCGCGCGGTCGATGAGGAGCGAGGAAGTCCAGGCCTATGTCCGACAGACCTTCGCGAATATCGCTTTCGCCGAGGTCGTGCCCGCCGAACGAAGCGGTGACCAGGCGCTCCGGATCGAGTCGGCGCACGAGGTCACGCATGGCTTTCAGCTCGTTTGCAGGCACATATCGGTCGTCGCGCACGTCGCGTTCGTTGGCCATGTCCAGGTACCAGTTCCGATGCGGTTTTAGGGCCGTGACGATTGTATCCATAGCGCGTCTATGGGCTTCGAATGTGGGCAGGCTGCCGCCTGGACTCACGCCGGCGGACGGCTTGCGTCGCGTGAGAGTGACATCCACTATCATCCCTCGCCGTTCGCATTCGGCCACCAACCAACGGAGCTTGTCGAGAAAGGGTTTGCGTGCGCGGCCGGTCGTATCGATGGCGGAGATGTCGTTGTCGAAAGCCGCCCACGTGGCCCAGACGCGCAGCCAGTTGAACCCGTGTCGGCGGAGGTCATCGAGATCGTCGCGGGCGAAACTTTCAGACGCGCCCAGACCGCCGTAGTAACTAATGCCAAGCAGAAACGTCGGTGTGTCATTGAGTGTGAAACTCAAACCTCGAACGCCCAGGGCTATGGGATCGTGGCTTCGTGCATCCCGGCCACTGCGATTGGCATTCGCGGCGGCGCTTTGGAGCAGGGGCATCGACGCCAGAAGGATGATGCTCGTCAATAACAGTTTTGGTGGACACAGTCTGCTCATGACAATTACCGCAATCATCGGCTGCCTCTCGACATAGCGGATGCGCCGAGATAGGATTTGACAGTATAAATGGCATACGAGACTAATCAGGCCAAGACGAAACGCGCCAGGACAATCTTGGGGATATTGGAGCGCACGTATCCCCAGATGGGCTGCGCGCTCGATTACACGGACCCGCTGGAACTTCTTGTATCCACGATTCTGTCCGCTCAATGCACGGACGACAGAGTCAACAAGGTCACTCCGGCTTTGTTCGCCAAGTATCGATCAGCCGCCGACTATGCCAAGGTCGCGACGGATGTGCTCGAAGAGCAGATTCGGAGTCTGGGTTTCTTCCGGAACAAGTCAAAAAGCATTAAAGGGTGCTGCGCGGCTCTTGTCGAACGGCACGATGGAAAGGTGCCGCGAACAATGGCGGAACTTACAGCTCTGCCAGGCGTCGGACGCAAGACGGCGAACGTCGTCCTCGGCAACGCGTTCGGAGTGCAGGAGGGGATCGCGGTCGACACGCATGTGACCAGACTGGCAGGGCGACTGGGGCTTAGTCGGCATCGAGAGCCGGGGAAGATCGAGCAAGACCTGATGCGACTTGTGCCGCGCAAGGATTGGTCGATGGCAAGTCACTGGCTGATCTGGCACGGACGGAGGCGATGTCACGCCCGCGGTCCTGATTGCCATGGCTGCGAAGTCCGTGCTTCCTGTCCTTCCGCGGCCCGCTTTGGCGGTACGGCGTCCAATGTGGCGGCCAGACGATTGGCGAACGCCAGTTCGCTGTCACGAAGCGAGAGTTGACCGAGATGTGTGTCTGTGCACACTGGCTGCTGTTGAAGTCCGGCCGAAATCCTCCGGCGCTCAACATGGCGTGGGATGAAGCGCTGCTTGAAGCGTGCGCAAGCTTGGCTAAACCAGTGCTGCGATTCTATGGGTGGTCCGAGCCCGCTGCCAGTTTTGGGTATTTCCAGCGGTACACGGATATGGAGCGACTCACATCGCTGCGCCCGCTCATACGAAGGCCAACAGGTGGAGGACTTGTGCAGCACGATCGCGACTGGACATATTCTCTGGTCATCCCAGTGGGCCATCCCTGGCATCGACTGCATTCTCGATCCACTTATGCGCGAGTACATCTTTGGATTAAAGACTCATTCGCTCACTTTGGGTTGACGACGATCCTTGCGGATGCGGACCAGGATGGCGGAGGGCGTTGTTTTGCTGGTGCGGTTCGGCATGACCTCTTATTGGTTGACCGCAAAATCGCGGGGGCGGCCATGCGTCGCACTCGAAACGGCTTGCTTGTGCAGGGGTCTGTGCAGGCGCCATCGACGATAAACCGCGCGCAATGGGAGGCGGCAATGCAAACCTCAGCTTCTGAGGTATTGGGCGTGGCCTGGAGTGACCTTGCTCCAGAGAAGTGGCTGGTCGCGAGTGTCGAGGTTCTCGCTGCCCAGAAGTACTCCCGGTCAGCCTACAACCAGCGCCGCTGAAATGCGATGCCCTGGACGGTTCGGCCCGCCCACGCCGACATCGAACCCCCTTCCTCCGCCATCTCTCCGCGCCGCTCCGCGACTCTGCGGGAGCCTCGTTTCGCTTCTCACGCGGAGGTGCAGGGAGCGTGGGGTCAGGAACGTGGATAGGCCGACACAGTCGCCGCACGGAACCGTTGCCCAGAGTTTTCGTTTCGGGTGCGTCGGGCTTCTCAAACGCCGGGTTCGCTGCCGGCGTCCGTCCCCGGCGACGGAGTCGCTGAGCTTTGGCATTATCCGGTGGCAGGCCGCATCAGACTGCCGACCATCGCCCGTTCGTCCTTGAGCTCCTGGACTGATAGATCGATTCGAGATCGGCTGAACTCGCTAATCGGGAGATTCGGCACGATCTCCCAACTTCTGCCATCGCTCCTCACCGGAAAGGAGCAGATCAGACCCGATTCGATGCCGTAGCTACCGTCCGAGCAGAGGCAGACGCTGTGCCAGTCATTTGGCGCCGTGGGTCGCGTGAGAGAGTGGACCGTCTGGATGATTGCATTGGCGGCGCTTGCAGCACTCGATCCGCCGCGCGCCTTGATTATGGCGGCGCCCCGTTGTTGGACCGCGCCGATGAATTCACCCCGCAACCATCTATCGTCCGCGATGACTTGTGGTGCTGGCGTTCCCGCGATGCGCGCGTTGTTGAAGTCCGGATACTGCGTGGAGGAATGGTTGCCCCAGATTGTCATGTTCGTGACCGACGTGACGCCGACGCCCGCCTTGCGAGCGAGCATCGAGCGCGCGCGGTTTTCGTCCAGGCGCGTCATCGCGAAGAAACGATCGTGTGGTATGTCGGGAGCGTTGCTCATGCAGATCAGGCAGTTTGTGTTGCACGGATTGCCAACCACCAACACTCGCACACCAGAGGCTGCGCGCTCCTGAATGGCTTTGGCTTGCTCGATGAAAATGCGGCCGTTGATGCCCAGGAGGTCGCTGCGTTCCATGCCAGCCTTGCGCGGCACACCTCCGACCAGCAATGCCCAGTCCGCCCCCTCGAATCCGTCGGCAAGGTTAGCCGTGGCAACGACACTCTTCAAAAGAGGGAACGCGCAGTCGTCCAATTCCATCACGACCCCTTGGAGCGCGGGCAATGCTGAACTAATCTCGATGAGGTTAAGGATGACTGGTTGTTCCGGACCGAACATGGCGCCGGAGGCGATTCTAAAGACAATGGCATAGCCGATTTGGCCGGCAGCGCCCGTGATGGCGACGCGGATGGGAGTAGCATTCATGGTTTGCTCGCTGGTCGCGAGTGTTCCCAAATTTGGCTTTGATTTCAATGGCTTCATCGCCAACATCAGCGCGCGGTTGTCAAGGCCATGAAGCGTACCCATCACTGCAACGAACTGCGCACCGCGCATGAGAAACAAGAAGTGAACCTCTGCGGCTGGGTGCACGCCAGACGCGACCTAGGCGGCGTCATATTCGTCGATGTCCGCGATCGCGAAGGGCGGACGCAGGTTGTATTCGACCCGTCGCGACTGCCCGCGGATGCGTTTGAACTGGCGGCCTCGTTGCGAAACGAGAGTGTGGTTCTGGTGACGGGCAGCGTGCGGCGCCGTCCCTCCGGCACGGAGAACCCCAAGATTCCGACTGGCCAAGTCGAAGTGCTCGCGAGCCAGGTTGAGCTGCTTAATCAGGCCGAGCCGCTGCCGTTCCAAATCGACGATCCGGATGCCGCGACAAAGGTCAATGACGAGACCCGACTCCGGCACCGCTACCTCGATCTGCGGCGTCCTGAGATGTCCGCCAATCTCAGACTGCGCCACCGGTTGGCGCTTGCCACGCGCGAGTATTTCGATGAACAGGGTTTTCTGGAAATCGAAACGCCCATGCTTTTCAAGTCGACACCCGAAGGCGCGCGCGAGTTCATCGTTCCATCACGCACGAGCCCGGGGCAGTTTTACGCTCTGCCGCAGTCGCCGCAGCAGTTCAAACAGGTGCTTATGGTTGGGGGAATCGAGCGCTATTTTCAGCTGGCCCGCTGTTTCCGCGATGAAGACTTGCGCGCCGACAGGCAGCCCGAATTCACCCAAATCGACGTCGAGATGTCGTTCGTCGAACGTGAAGATGTTTACTCTCTGATCGAGGGTCTGCTCAAGCGATTGTGGAAGGAGGCGCTGAATTTGGACATCGCGACTCCATTTCCGCGCATGTCGTTCGCCGAGTCGATGAACCGCTTCGGCACCGACAAGCCCGACACGCGCGTTGGACTTGAGCTTGTTGATCTGACTGAGACTTTTCGCGGCAGCGGGTTCAAGCTCTTTCGCGATGTGATCGCCGCGGGCGGCGTGATCAAGGGACTCAACGCCAAGAAACTGGCTTGCGCCACCCAGGGGCAGGTCGAGACCATGCTAAGTATCGCCAAGGACGGCGGAGCCAAGGGCCTGCCCATGATCAAAGCTGAGAATGGCGAATGGAAGGGCTCATTCGTGAAATTCTTCAGCAGCGCCGAGAAGAAGGCGATCCAGGACCGGTTGGTTGTCGAGGATGGCGATCTTGTTCTCCTCGCGGCCTGTGATTGGCGGATGGCGTGCGAGATACTGGGCCGGATTCGGCTCCATGCCGCCCAGTTGTTGACGGAGCAGGGCGGGCTTAAGCCACCGTCCGGCCGGTTCGACTTCCTGTGGGTGGTGGACTTCCCGCTGCTCAGCTTCGACAAAGAACAGAACCGTTGGTACTCAAGCCACCACCCCTTCACGGCACCGGTCGCCGAAGACATCCCGTTGCTTACAACCGAACCGCTCAAGGTTCGCGGCCAACATTACGATGTGGTCGTAAACGGTGTCGAACTCGGCGGAGGATCGATTCGCATTCACCGCCCTGACATCCAACAAACCGTCTTCGAGGAAGTCCTTAAGATTCCGCCGGACGTCGCGCAGGCGCGTTTTGGATACATGCTGGAGGCTTTCCGCTACGGCGCGCCCCCGCATGGCGGCATAGCGCTCGGTTTTGATCGACTGGTCGCCATGCTGTGCGGCACATCGAGCATCCGCGATGTGATCGCCTTTCCCAAGACCGCCAAAGGCGCGTGCCTCATGACTAATTCTCCCGGCCCAGTCGATCCAAAACAATTGCGGGAGCTCAGAATCGAACTCAAGTTACCCAACCCACAACAGAGCGCTACCGGTCCCCAGCCGCACTAATAATCAGCATATCGCGGTTCAGGTCGCGGTCACGGTCTCTTTAAGCCCGGCGATGGCGCTCACAAGGCGATCGAGTTGGTCCGGCGAGTGCTCGCTAGAGATCACAAAACGACAGCAGCCAACTGGAGCCCCGCCTGGGTAACGATTCGGAGCGGAGTAAATGCCCCGCGCCCGAAGACGCCGGTTCAGCTCCTTGACACTCGCTTTTTCCCCAGCGATCCGCACCGCCACGACTGGTGAGGGCGTCTCCGGCACTTCAATTCCCGCTCCACGCAAAGCAGCCTTCACCCGGCTTGCATTGGCCCACAATCGACGCCGGCGGGTCTTGTCGGACCTGAGCACACGCAGCGCTTCAATAGCAGCTGCGGCAAGAGGCAATGGCATCGGCGTGCTCCCCCCGAACAGCCTGCTCCGGAATCGGATGTGACTCGCGAGTTTGCCGGTTGTCAGCACCGCGCCGCCAAACACCCCCACCGCCTTGCTGAGTGTCACGCTCTGGACGATTCGCGGCGAGCAGACTCCCGCGTGCTCCACCGAGCCGCGCCCGTTTGCGCCCAAAACTCCAAAGCCGTGAGCGTCGTCAACAAGCAGCCAACCTCGTCGCGAGATGAGACGAAACTGTTCAGCCAAAGGCGCGATCGCGCCATCGCGAGCGAAGAGGCCGTCCGTCAGAACTATGGGTCTCGATGTCTGGGGCAGCCGGCGGAGTCGGCGCTCGAGGTCCGCGCAATCGCGATGGCGAAACATCGCGACAGAACATCTCAACATCCTGGCGGCATCGACAAGGCTGGCGTGAGCCCGCTGGTCGATGA
>JAXDCU010000271.1:0-3359 GCA_034677645.1 Verrucomicrobiia bacterium | reverse complement strand
CCACAAAGCGCACGATGACCACGGAGGTTCCTATTAGCTCTTCCTCGGTGGTCTTCGCGGCCTTCGTGGTTAAGCATCTGGTTCATGGACCCAAAGCGCGTTCTCTGGAACGTGGAGGCTTCCCATGTTCGTTTCCTCCCTTCTACTTCAATCTCAGAAGACGCCGAGGGGTCTCATGCATGAGCTTCGCGGCAATCTCCAGGGCTTCCTGTCGCGCGTACTGCCCGAGCTCGACCCTGCTCGTCAGTGCTCTGGCAAGCTCCATCCGCACCAGCTTGGACTTGGCGTAGAGCCAGTCGACACAGTAGGCATCGGAGAAGAACCCGATCTGCCGGTTCGTCGGGAGCATGTCCAGCCGCTCGTCGAGCACCTGTGCGATGGAATTCGGAAAGAAGTTGTGCCACCAGTATCCGGCGAGGCACAGGTTAGGCAGTTCCCTGCACAGCGTGCACAATGACTGATTGACGTGCTTGCTGGAGAGGTAGCAGTGAAACTGCATCTTCGGGTGGCGAGAGATGATCTCGGCGAGCTGCTTGATCGTGGCCTGGCTGAGCCTGCTGTCCGTCTCAAAAGGAAGAGGCTCGGCGCCCAGCGAGAACTGGAATGCGATGTCCGAGTGCTCCTTCTCCAGTTCCAGCAGCAGATGCTCGAAGAGATACGAGGCATATGCGTCCCGCTCGCCCGGGCCGGCGTTGTCCCGACGATCCAGGGCCTTCTGCATCTGCTTGTCCGTCACCAAGGAGTAACAGATACATCGGCACCAGGCTCATTCGTCTCTCCAAAAAAGATCACGATTTGCGTTCATTCAGAAACTGCTCCAACTGTGCGGCCGTCGGAACCCCGGAGCGGCCGCCCAACTGCGTCGCACACAACGCCGCGGCGCCCGAGGCAGACCTTGCGGCGGGAACGACTCCCTGTCCTCGCGGCAACGCCAGCGCAAATGCACCATGAAACGTGTCGCCGCAACCCGTCGTGTCCACCACGTCCACTCTGAAACCAGGCAACGAGAACTCCCCCTCGCTGCTGGAGCCGACGCACCCTTTCTCGCCTCGCTTAATGATGACCACCTGTTGCGGATCGGTCCGCAGGGCCGCGAGCATTTCATTAGGGAAGCCAATGGGGTCAGGTCCGTATTATTGACATATTGAATAGATTGGGCGGGGGGCGCTGGGGAGCATGACGCGGCGGTTTGGGGCCGGACTGACCGGCGGCGGCGCCGGCGTGCTTGCTTTTGCGGCGGCGGTCGTTGAGGTTAATCCGCGAAAGGACAAGTGCGGAATGGGAATACAAGACCGTGAAACTGGCAGCCAAAGGTTTGATGGGTGGCAGAATTGGCGAAGCCCAGCTTGATCGCACGATGAATGAACTCGGTGCTCAAGGCTGTGAACTGGGTGCCGCGTTCGATGCCGATGTGGCCGGCGGCGGCACAAGGGACGCGGTCGTCATCTTTGAGCGGGCCAGGAGCTGAGAGTCTCGCGGAACAAGCGGAGTTTTCTACTAGTGCTCTGGTGCGGTGCCGTCTTGAAAACCACCGAAGCTTTGGCCGAAAGCGCCGGGAAACGGGCGCGAAACCGAATGCCACGCGGGAAGCGATTCATATGAAGCACGATTGCAGGATGATCTTCGGTCTGATCTTGGCAGGTGCGACCTTGGTATTTGCTCCGGTTGTCGATATGGCGCAGACCGGGTCTACAGGTCCGGTCAATTACGCGCGGCCTTTCGAGCCGGCTACACGTCCAGTGTTCATTCCGCTGCCTCCCGGCGCGGTGGAACCCGCGGGCTGGCTGCGGGACTGGTGCCAGGCCGCGCGCGATGGCTACACCGGGCACATGGACGAGTATGACGACGAGTTCAAGCGGGCCTGGGCTCCCGGCCACCAGATGAGGGGGGAAAGGCTGTTCTGGTACAAAGGCGGCTGGCCGTATGAAGGAGGCGGGTACTGGTTCGATGGCCTGGCCAGATTGGGATACGCCTTGCACGATGAAGCGCTGATCGCGCAGGCGAAACGGCGCTTGTACGCCGTGGCTGACCACATGAACAGTGACAGTCTGCTTTTCCTCTGGTGGCTTGACCGAAACAATCCTGGCGATCGCAAAGCCGTCACCGCGGCATTGGACGGCTGGCCGCTCTGGGCCTGCGGCTTGCTGGGGCGCGCCATGGTTGGATTCCATGCAGGGTCTGGCGACCCGCACATTCTGGACGCGCTCGAGAAAGCCTACAGCGGTGACCCAGACTGCCTGCGTTGGATTCCCGGCAATCTGTCGAATCCGTGGCCGGCTTTTGACACCTATTGTTGGACGGGCAAGCGGGGCATCGCCGCCGCGCTCGACGCCATGTTCAAGAACGATGCAGCGGCGCTTTTGCCGAATCTGAACCGTTACCGCAAGGCACCGGAGCTCAGGCCGGGCACGACAGTGGACAACGCCCACGTGGTCGAATTCATCGAAAGCACCACCCCATGGGCGGTCGGTTATCTATGGACCGGCGACGCCCGCTACCTGCGAGCAGCCGTTGGCTGGCATGACCTGCTCGAGCGTGTAGCCATGCAACCACATGGCGTCCCCGTTTCCGACGAGTGGTACGGTCCCACGGGCGCGTTCCGGGGAAGCGAAACCTGCGATGTGGCGGGATATGTGTGGAGCCAGGTGTGCCTGCTCTTCGTGACCGGCGAAGGCCGGATGGCGGACCGACTGGAGCGGGCGTTCTTTAACGCGGGGCCGGCAACAGTCTCGCGCGATTTCAAGTCGCACGTCTATTTCCAGAGCCCCAACCGGTTTGCCAACCTGTCGCCGGACTTTCCCCACGGGCCCAGGGCCAGTGGCGGCGCCTACCAATCCAAGCACGCGCCGCTTTGCTGCACAGCCGCGCTCAATCGCATCGTGCCGTGGTATGTTACGCACATGTGGATGGCCACCTATGACAACGGACTGGCGGCAACCTGCTACGGTCCCTGCAAGGTGACCGCACTAGTGGCCAACCGTGTGCCTGTCGTGCTCACGTGCGACACCGATTATCCCTTCAATGAAACGATCGACATCGCAGTACAGCCCGCGCGCGAGGCGGATTTCCCGCTCGACTTCCACATTCCGGCCTGGTGCACTGCTCCGTCCCTGAGCGTCAGTGGCCACACCGTGCCGGCTGAACGAAACGCCAGAGGTTTCGCGCGCGTCGACAGAAGGTGGAAGCCGGGTGACACCGTCCGACTGCACCTTCCGATGAACGCAAGCCTGAGGACGGGGCGCGACGCCGCGTCGGGCCCCCCCTACGATGGGACGCACGCCGCCACGCGGGTGACGATTCCGGACGAGAACTGCATCCGGGGCGTGCCTTACGCCTCGGTTTCGTATGGCCCGCTGCTC
>JAXDCU010000270.1:0-11286 GCA_034677645.1 Verrucomicrobiia bacterium | reverse complement strand
CAGGACAGCGCTGACTGGCGTTGAGTGCGTCATCTTGTCGTTTTGGCCGCTCCATGCGAGTTCTCCGTCGCTGGCGCGAAACGCCATCAGTCGCTTCGATATGACATTCCCATTGACCAGCACAAGTCCGTTTTCAATCACGGGCGACGCCGCGTTTTCCCATGCTATTATCGGCGCGTTGTAAGGCGCGGCCATGAGGTCCTTGGACCAAACCACGTGTCCGTCGGTCGCATCAAGACACGCGATCACAAGCCACGCTGTGAACACATACACGCGATCGCCACGCACAGTTGGCGTCGAGCGCGGACCGTCTCCCCCATCGTTTCCTTCCGCTCCGGACTCGCCACCTCCGTCGTACTTCGCAAGGCCAAGCGGTGTAGCCCATTGTTCGGCCCCGTTGTCTGCGTTCAAGGCCACGCACACCTCACGATAGCCGCCATCGATGTATCGCTTGACTATTGTGAAGACACGCCCTTCGCTCACCGCGATCGAGCTGAATCCGTCGCGCAGGTTCGCGGCCTGTCCTTTCCTCCAGAGCACGCGCGGCGGATTTGTGGCCCAATCGGTCCGAATGCGTGCTGAGCATGTGCCGTCTCCGTTCGGCCCGCGAAACCCTTGCCAGTCGTCCGCTCCCAACGTGGCTGGGTGAATCCGTCCCAGTGTTAGAGCCAGCGCGGCGGCAATCGCCGAGATCGAGCGCCCATGCCAGCGGATGTTTGCGGTCTTACGTATCCTTGCTTTCGTCGCGGTTGTGGTTCGTTGTCGGATTCCTGATCGGATTCGGCGCATTGTGGTTAGAAGAGGAGGCACGCAACTCGTGCGCGCCTTTGATGTTCTGCTGTCTTTGGTGTCCGCCACATCCAAGATATGTCCCGCGACTGTTCTAATATTGAGCAGATTCCGCGCCTGGCAAGTGTACGTTCCATGGCACAGGCGATGACGGTCTCCCCATGAACCTTGCTTTACCGCGTAAACGCGGGACTCTGGCCGGCGGCCGCTCTGCATGGTCCGCGGCGTTGTCCGGCTCGCGACCGGTCAGAGTTCCGCCTTCAGGCGGCTTCGTTGTGGACCAGACCGCACGGTTCATGGCGCCAAAGCGTGTGCACACGAACAAGAAGCCTTTCCATGAACCGTGCATTCCCCGGTAGGGCGAGGCTCCAGCCGAGCCGCTCACAGCCTTTGCAGCACACCCGGCCCGGCTCCGCGGGAGCGTCGCCCTACCGGACGGTTCATGGACCCAAAGCGCGTTCTCTGGAACGTGGAGGCTCTCCATTAACCGGTTCCATGGACATCCATCCGCGGCGCCGCGCTGGGAAACGAGTTTGTCCTTCCCAGCTTGGCGCGGTGGACGGCATAGTAGTCCACGATGATTCCGAGAATCGGAGACAACTTGCGAACAAGAGAACGAGCAAAGTCTTTTCTCGCGCCAGGCTATGCACGCTCAGACCACTACATGAACGGCAGGGCACGGTCGCGGATCGTTTTGCGGCTAAAGCGCCGTGCGCGGCCCGTGCTAGCGCTTGCTCTCGGACTCCAGATCGGGATGACATCCGCCATGTCAATAGCCGCTGGCTCGCCAGCGGACGCGTCAGTCTCCGGTCTTCAGGCCAACAATGGGCCTCTGCGCATAGCCACGTTCGACTTGGACGCCACTCCGCCGATTGGGTCGCGCATGGCATACGATCCGGTCACAAACACATGGGACATGACGCTGCGAGCGCGGGGCGTTGTTTTGCTGGACGCTGGTCAGCCGATAGTTCTCTGCGCATTGGACTGGATTGGGATCGGCAATGAAGGCCACGACGAGTTCCGCCGAGTGCTGGCCGAGGCGGCTGGCACCAGTCCCTTGCGCGTGGCGGTGCACACGGTTCACCAACACGACGCTCCAGACTGCGACTTCTCCGCCGAGCGTATTCTAAGGGAGCACGGCCTCGATATGGTGAGTTATCAGGGCGATTTTACGCGCGAACTGCTCCGCCGTCTTGATACCGCCGTGCGGGAAGCGCTGCCGCGCGCGACAACGGTCACTCATCTCGGCCTTGGCGAAGCTGTCGTGGAACAGGTGGCTTCGAATCGCCGCATTCTCGGCGCTGACGGCAAGGTTCGCGCCACGCGCTTCACAACGTGCAAAGACCCTGCTCTCCGAGCCGAGCCAGAAGGGATTATTGATCCGCGACTCAGCATGATAAGTTTCTGGAACGACAAGAGACCATTGGCTGTACTGAGCTACTATGCCGTCCACCCGCAGAGCTATTACCGCACGGGAATTCCGAACCCGGATTTTCCTGGTGTGGCTCGGTTTCTGCGCCAACTCTCCGTTCCTGCCGCGCTTCACATCCACTTTAACGGGGCGGGCGGGAATCTCGGCGCGGGCAAGTACAATGATGGTTCGCCGGAAAACCGCGGAATTCTCGCGGAACGTCTTGCCGACGGCATGCGCAAGGCCTGGGAACAGACAAGCCGCGAGCCAATTCGGTCGGACGCGGTTGGCTGGAGCGTAGAACCCGTCGCACTTCCGCCCGCGGCGCATTTCTCCGAGGCGGAGCTCGAAGCTCAGCTCGTTGGCAGCAACGCCGGATACTTCCTTTCAGGCGCGGCGCCGCGGTTGGCCTGGCTGCGCCGGTGCAAGGCGGGCCATCGGATTGACGTTGGCTGCCTGACTCTCGGACGGGCGCGGGTATTGCATATGCCCGGCGAATTGTTCGTCGAGTATCAGCTTGCCGCGAAGGAGATGAGACCTGACTGTTTTGTTGCGATGGCGGCATACGGCGATTACGCGCCGGGCTACATCGGGACTGCTGCTGCTTACGGTCAAGGCGGCTATGAAACCAGCCCAACCTCATCGAATGTCGCGCCGGAGGTTGAAGGCGTGTTGTTAGGCGCCATGCGGCGTCTGCTTCTGAATTCAACCGCTCAGCGGGGCGCGACGAAGATGGAGCGGAACGGAGCGAGCGCTTTGGCCCATTTTGAATAAGCTGAGGCACAAACCACATCAACGAGGCTCGTTCGTATGAAGAAATCGACTCAATTCACCCTAACCTGGCTGCTAGCCGCTGTCGTGGCGAGCACCACCGCGTATTCGGCACAGTCAGATACACAGTCAGACTTTCTCCGACTGTCATTGGGGGAATACCGCGACAAGATGAAGGGCGGGTGGGTTGGCCAGATCGTTGGCGTCTGCTGGGGCGGTCCCACCGAGTTCAAGTGGAAAGACCAAGTCATTCCCGCTGACAAAATGCCGGTCTGGAAACAGGCGATGATCAACGACACCTTTGGCCAGGACGATCTGTACGTTGAGATGACGTTTCTGCGATCGCTCGAACAGTACGGTCTGGACGTATCGATCCGGCAGGCGGGCATCGATTTCGCGAACAGCGGGTACCCACTCTGGTGCGCAAACAACGCGGGTCGGACCAACCTGCGGAAGGGAATAGCGCCGCCCGACTCGAGCCATCCGCAGTTCAATCGCTGCCCAAACGACATTGATTATCAGATCGAGGCGGACTATTCGGGGCTAATAGCGCCTGGCGTGCCGCAGGCCGCCGTCGATCTGGGCGAGAAGTTCGGACGGCTCATGAACTATGGCGATGGGATGTACGCCGGCCAGTTTATCGGCGCCATGTACGCCACGGCCTTTTTCGAGAACGATCCCGTGCGGATCGCGCAAACGGCCCTTCGCGCCATCCCGGAAAAGAGCCAGTACGCCGAGATGGTCAGGGACATGATTGCATGGTACGAAGCCGACCCCGACAACTGGGAGCGGACATGGGAAAAGTGCCAGGAGAAATACCGACGCAACCCGGAATACCAAAGGGCCTCCAACGGCGGTATCGACTGCAAGATCAACGGCGCTTACGTGCTCATGGGGCTACTTCATGGCAGGAAGGACCTCGACCAGACTATACTGATTTCGTGCAGAAGCGGCATGGACTCGGACTGCAATCCGTCCAGCTCGGGTGGCGTGCTTTTCACTACGGTCGGCTTTTCACGGCTCCCTGCTCGGTTCAACAGCGGCCTGGACGAGGAGCGCGAGTTCACTCACACGGCCTACAATTTCCCGCGTTTGCTCGACGCGTGCGAGCGCCTGGCTCGCCAGATCGTAACTCGCTACGGCGGACGCGTCGAACGGCAATCAAACGGCGACGAGGTTTTTGTCATTCCAGTGCGAGAACCGCGACCCAGCGCATTGGAGCTGAGCTGGGCTCCAGGCCCGATCGTAAACAGCCGTTTCACGCCGGAGGAAATGACCAAAATCACCGCTGGCAACACACCAGCCCAGGTGAAAGAAGCGCTCCTCAAATTCGCTCCCGGCTGGCAAATAGACAATTGCGGACCGGACATGGACCCTGGTTTGCGAGCGGAGTGGCAGGGCCGCAAGAACGTGTTCGTCACGCATCCGCTGGACGCGCAGACTGGCTGTCTGCTGCGCCGGACTATCGACGTTCCCGCCGGTGGCAAAACCGCGCTCAAGCTCGTTGTGGGTCATGACCCGCAGGGTGATTTCGATCTCATAGTACGCGTGGCGGGTCAGGAACTATTGCGCAAAGCAGTGAGCTCAAAAACCGCAACCGACTCGCACTGGTTGTCGCAGTCGATTGATCTGACTCCGTTCTCCGGCCAGAAGGTCAAAGTGGAGCTGATAAACCAACCGTCCGGCTGGGCCTACGAAGCTGCTTACTGGACGGAGATCGCAATCGTCAGCGAATAGCTCGCGAGCTCACTGGACGGCCGCGCGGAGTTCGGCTTGACGAAAAACAGTCAGAGCCAGAACCACAATCAACAACGCGAAAGCCAGCCTGGCCGCGCTTCCGATCCGAACTCGCCTGTCCGTGGCTGTCGCAAACGCAATCAGGTCGCGCATTCGCCAAGGCGATACTGTGAACACCAGCGCGGCGCATATCCAAAGATAAGCCCAGACCACCAGCACCAGGCGCCAGCCAGTGTCCACCCAGCGCGCTGTGTCCAAAACAACCTTCGCTACCAAGAGCACAACCACAGCCAAACCGCGGACGGCGAGGAAATCGCGCACGAATACGCAGGCGCCGAAACCGACGATTGCGAAGCCGAGAAAAAGGAGCGGCTTGAATGCGGCGAAATCCGCGATGTCATCCGTCTTGAGGTAGTAGAGGAACCAGACCGTGCCGAGCGGCATTAGGATGAATCCCCAGAGTTCCGAGCGAGGAAACCGGCGCAATGCGGCGCCGAACTGGGCCGGTTTCAGGAGTCCGTAAACCTGCGGCGCGGCCAAAGCCAGGCCGAGTAACAAGGCAAGCAGCGACAACTTCATGCTAGTCAGCTTCTGGAACAACAGGCTCCCCGTAGAGAGTTACGAGCGAAGACCGTGTGATCCGCACATTCACAAGCTCTCCAACCTGTCTTGAAAAGGCCGGAAACACAACGATTTTGTTGCACCGCGTGCGGCCTTCGAAACGAGCCGCGTTCCGCCGGCTAGGTCCTTCGACAAGCACTTGCGCCTGCTGTCCGATAAAGCGCTCGTAACGACGGCGCGCAATTTGGTTAACGTGAGCGAATAGTGTGGCATGGCGCTCGTTGATCTCCCGCGCCGGCACTACATCACTTCGATGCGCGGCAGGCGTATCGGGGCGCGCTGAGTACTTGAACACAAAAGCATTGTCGAATTCCACTTTGCCAACTAGATCGATCGTCTCCGCGAAGTCCGCGTCAGTCTCGCCCGGGAACCCGACGATGAGGTCGGTTGTGAAACCCATTCCCGGGTTGGCTCGACGGAGCTTGTCCACTAGCGCGAGGTACTCTTCGCGCGTGTGGCCGCGCCGCATCTGCCGCAAAACGCCATTACTGCCGCTCTGCCGTGGGAGGTGCGCATGCGGGCAGAGCTTGGGCATCCTCCCGAAAGCGTCAACCGTGTCATCGCCAAAACCGGCCGGATGAGGCGACATGAACCTGATACGCTCGATTCCATCGATCCCGTGGACGGCTTCGAGCAGCCGGACAAATGGCGAAATATCGCGGTGCGCGTACGACGCGCCTCGACCGTAGTTGGTGACTATCTGCCCCAGCAGCGTAACCTCCCGAACGCCGCTCTCAGCCAAATGCCGACATTCAACGACAATCTCGTCCATGGGCCGGCTTCGCTCCGGACCGCGTGTTGAAGGCACCAGACAGAACGCGCAATGACGATTGCAGCCCTGCATGATACTCACGAAGGCAGTTACCGCGCGTGGCTGTCCGCGGATGGTCGCCAAGTGTTCGCATGGGACGATGTCGCCGGACGGGTCGTCGCTCACATCGCAGACAGGATGGCTTCGATCCACCAGTAGCGCTTCGATCTTCTCGGGTAGCCGGTGAGAATTGTGCGTGCCAAGCACCAGATCAACACCAGCGGTTTCGCGGAGCAAATCGGCTCCACGGCTCTGTGCCATGCAGCCGAGAAAGCCAAGCAGCTGAGCCGTATTCGTTCGTGACCTGCGCGCGATAAGCTGTTGCATCAGGCCCACGGCTTTCCGTTCGGCCGCTGCCCGAACGCTGCAAGTATTGAGCAGCACTACATCGGCGGATGCCATCGACGGAGCCAGAGCAAAGCCGCGCGTTAACAACCGAGCAGCAACGGCTTCAGAGTCGCGCTCGTTCATTTGGCAACCGTATGTTCTGATGAACACCGTTGGCATTTCAACCGCGAGGCGGCGAGACACTATGTCAGAGGGCGGACCTTGAGAAGCAACAAAAACGGATTCCTTCTGATTTGCATTCCGCGCGCCAGCTATTACGCTTATGGCATGCGTTTAGAGGCGCATGAACATGCTGTGACTGGCCACTGGAGCGGGCCCTTCGACGAGACTCAATTCCAGCGGTGGGTTGAGCAATTGCGTTCTGGACTCAATGGGCGCCCTGTCATGCTTGGTTTGGTTTTCATGGGACAGGCCTATTGGACACACGCGGCGACCGTGCTCGAAATCCTGCGGGTGGCCGGACGGGTTGGACTCTTGGCCGGATGTTCAGGGTCGAGGTTGATAGTTGGCAGCGAGGAGATTGAAGAACAGGCGGGTGTGGTCGTGGGCTTATATCACATGCCGGGCGCGGACCTGAAGGCGGTCCGACTCCTTCAAGAGCATGTGGAGCAAGCAGACGGCGTTTCTTACTGGCGCGACTTGACCGGCATTCCGCCGGCGAAGAATCACGGGTGGCTGGTGTTCGCCGACCCATTCACGTTCGATTCGGAGCGGTGGCTTGCGGGGTGGGATTTGGCATATCGGCCGGGTCCGATATTGGGTGGGCTTGCCAGTGGCGCCGAGGAAAGTCCCGCGACTCAAGTGTACCTCGACGGGGATGTGTATTCCGAGGGTGGTGTGGCGATTTCGCTTGGCGGGGCCGTGCGGCTCGAGGGTGTGCTTTCACAAGCCTGCAAGCCGATCGGCGAGCCCTGGACGATTACTAAAGCGGAAGGGAACTACATACATTGCATTGGAAACCGGCCGGCCTACCAGGTGCTGGTCGATACGTTCAATGCCTTGCCCCGCGAGCAAAAAAAACGCGCCGAAGGCAACTTGCTCGTCGGCCTCGTCGCCAACGAGTACCAGGAAGAACACAGCCGCGGCGATTTCCTCATCAGAAACCTGCTCGGCGGAGACCCCAATTCGGGCGTCATCGCCGTCGGCGCCCGGCCTCGTACCGGGCAGTCGTTGCAGTTTCAGTGCCGCGACGCCGCGACGGCCACCGAAGACATGACAAGCCTGTTGCGCCGCGCACGACAGCGTCTTGCGGGCGCCCGCATCTACGGAGGTTGCCTCTGCAGTTGCAGTGGACGGGGCAAGCACCTTTTCGGAATTCGCAATCACGACGCTATTCTTGCCCAGCGACATCTTGGTCCACTTGGCCTCACTGGTGTGTTCTGCAACGGCGAGATTGGTCCGGTTGGCGAGCGAGCCTTTCTGCACGGATACACCGCATCGCTTGCTCTGTTTGCTGAACGGTGAATCCGGTCAATGGAAGTGACAGACCCGCCCAGGCGTGCCTGATCCGGGAGCTGACATCGGTGGTATCTCGGCTCGACTTCGCGTCATGGTTCATCCGCAATCAACCGGTTGAGGTCGAGTTGGGCAGCGGCGACGGCGGGTTCCTGGTGGAGTGGGCGCGTCGGCATCCGGACCGCAACTTCGTCGGTATCGAACGGCTCCTGGGTCGATTGCGCAAGCTGGATCGTAAAGGCCGCCAAGTTAGGCTGACCAACTTGGTCGGCGTCCGCATCGAGGCGGGGTATTGCCTGGAACATCTACTCCCGATCGGCGGTGTACAGTGCTTGCACGTCTATTTTCCAGACCCGTGGCCCAAGCGCAGGCATTGGGGACGTCGCCTCGTGAATGAGCGGTTTCCAGAGCTGGCATACCGCGCTTTGGTGAGCGATGGCCGGGTGTACCTGCGAACTGACGACGCCCCGTACCGAGAACAGATGCAATCCGTCTTTGCGGATCACCCGGGTTTTGAGGCGTGCGACGCGCCGACCGATCTGGCGGACTTGGTGACCGAATTCGAGCGCGAGTTCGTGGAGGCGAGACGGAGAATCTGGCGACTGGCTTACCGACGGAAATCAGACGTCGATCACTGGCCCCCCACCCTCCGGCGGTCGACGTGACCGGTTCATTGTCCGACGGGGCAGCCACTTAATCCGACCTTTGGTCCGACCAGTGAGGATACTGATGGCGAAGGAAACAATACTGATAACCAACCCGCCCCAGAACGCAGCTCCAAATCCGCTCACATGAAACGAACGAACCACGTGTCCCACCGCATACAAAAGCAATGCATTGACGATAAGGACGAACAGTCCAAGCGTGAGCGCTATAAGCGGAAGCGACAGTAACATCATGACCGGGCGCACGAAAGCGTTCAGCACCCCCAGCAGCAACGAGGCCACCGCCAGCCCCGCCAGACTGTCGTAATCGATCCCAGGGACAACGTTCGCGGCGACCAGCACGGCTACCGTTGTCACGAGCCACCGCTGCAGAAATGAAATCATACGCTGCGCTCGCGAGAACACTCGCGCCAAGAACCGACACCGCACCGCCCTCAACGGCGTGGCGCGCCCCACTCGACTGCGTTCCGCATTATCAACCTAACTTCGGGGCGGTAGAAATCATTGTACGTCTCGTGACCGGGCGTGAAGTAGAAAACGCGCCCCTTTCCTACGGTCCAGCAGAGTCCCATGCGCCCTGGTTCTTTTTGACCGTTCGGTTTTGTGTAGACTCCATCCAGGACCACGGCTTCGGGTTCGGGCACTTGGAAAGGTTCACCGTAGCGCTCGATTTTTGGCAGATCGAAGTCGCGGAGTCCTTTTGAGATGGGGTGAGTTGCGTCCTTGACCACGACTCGTGCTGACGTTCCATCGGCCTTGTATTCGCGCCAACCGCAGGCCGTACCCATCAGTCGCCTGTATGGCTTTGCGAAGTGGGCCGAGTGCAGCGCAATGAACCCCATACCGCCCTCTTTGACCCGGAGCTCTATTCGATCCACAAGATCGTCCTTAACTTCACGATGTCGTTTGTGGCCCCACCAGATGAGAACATCACTCATCTTGAGCAGGTCTTCAGGCAAACCCTGGCCGGCCTGGTCCAAACCGGCGAGCCTGATTTCCCAGCCCGCAAGCGGTTTCAAACCCTCGGCGACCGCCGTGTTGATGTCCCCCGGATACATCTCCTTGGGCGCTGTGCCTTCAGACCACACAACCACAAGGCGTTTGGCCCCCACTGCCGCACCGCCAGCCCCAACGGCATGCGCGGCTACGGCTGTTGCGCCCAGAGACAAGAACTGGCGGCGACACAGACCGTGCATCGGCAATTCGGGATAATCCAAGCCGTTCCTATTCATGTCCGAACGATCACATCTTCGGAACGCCACTGCAAGCCGCCAAATCCGCTCTTTGTTGCGGTCACCAGTCCGTCACAGGTGGGTCTTCCCGCACCTGGCCGAGTTTCAGATTACCTGTGTGCGCCCCGGCATTGCCACGGTGTAATTACCGTCCGCATCAGGCATGACGGGTGGGGCTGAATCTCCTGTGTATTTGTCCAGCTCAGGCGCAAGTTCGACTTTCGAGTTCAAGGCAGCGTCCCATTCAAGGAGTTGGCCAGATTCACAAGCCATGCGGCCCATTATCGCCGTAAGACAAGACTTACAGCAGCGCTCGGTCTCATTGTAGGGTTTGTTGTTGCGGATAGCGTCGAAGAGTAGATCGTGTTCGACCTGGTACTGGTCGCAAGGCGCGCCTTCGTAACGCCAGAACAGGTTCTGGGGCGTCTGTTTGTGTCCGTTGTATAGCCGCGGATCGGGTTGTCCTTCGCCGAGAATACCAGATCCTTTGGCGCCGTGGATAATGTCACCAAAGAAGTCGTGGCATTTCGAGATGTGGCGCCCCTGGGCAAACATTCGCGTGCCGTCGGCGAAGGTGTATTCGGCGGCGTAGTGGTCGAAAAGCTGGTCCGGGTTGCCGCGGACCTGGCGGCCGCCCTGGCCTTGGACGGAGACTGGCCAATCGTTCTTGACCCAGCAGCAGACATCTATGTTGTGGATGAGCCAATCCACGATGAAGCTGCCGTTTAACCAGGTAAAACAACTGTAATTTGCGATCTGGTGCGCCAGTTCCGTCGCACCGGCCGGCTTGGGAGTGAATCCGACCGGGCCGTGCATGCGATATGCCCACGCAGTGATGACCTTGCCTATCGCGCCGTCGTGTATCCGTTGAACGGCTTCTTCAAGCGGCTTGTAATGCCTGCTCATGAGGCCGCCCGCGATCTTCAGGTTCTTACGCGTAGCCTCTTCGCCGGCCCTCAGGACGCGGCGAATGCCTGGAGCATCCACCGCAAATGATTTCTCCATGAAGATGTTGAGCCCCTTGCGCACGGCGTGCTCAACGTGAATGGGCCGGAACGCCGGCGGCGTGGCAAGCAGCACCACGCTCCCCTCGTCGAGCGCGTCCATGGCCTTCTTGAATCCGTCCAGTCCGGCGAATTGTCGGTCAGGCGGCACATCCATCTGTTTGGCAAAGCGCTCCTTGAGGTTGTTGAGACTCCTCTGCAGGCGGTCAGGAAAGAAATCCGCCATGGCCCACAACCTGGTTGGGCCTTTTGTCGAAAGCGCTTGGGCAGCGGCTCCAGTGCCGCGCCCGCCGCATCCTATCAAGGCGATCTTGAGCGTGTTGTCTTCCGCGACATAGGCAGGCCGCGCCAGCGCGCCGGCCAAAGCGGCGCCGGCAAAGGCGTGGCTTGACTGTGCCAGGAACTGACGACGTGAGGTCACAGGCAGTGTATTACTTTGTGG
>JAXDCU010000269.1:0-7997 GCA_034677645.1 Verrucomicrobiia bacterium | reverse complement strand
GGCGGCGTCCGTGGAAGCGAGGTTGATGACGTCGTTGCCCTGGCCGCCGTCGGCGTAGATGACCTTGACGCCCTCGTAGTTCTGTTTGATACCGTTGAAACTGACCTCGACCTTCTCGGGCTCGAGCTGCGTGACTGTATAGGTCTCGTTGCCGTCGTTGGTGTCGCCAACCTCGCGTTCGACGGCATGAGGCCCCATGTTCAAACGCAGAATGCCGTTGCCGTCCGCGCTGCCGATTTCGTTGCCCGCACTGTCCACGTAGTCAGCCAATTTCGGCTGCGGACATGTGATGCTGAATTCGAGGACAGTGATGCGGGCGAAAGCCCACTCGAATTCGAGATCAACGATGAGCAAATGGATGGTGAGGTAGATGCTCAGCTCGACGCAGAGCTCGCCATGGATATCGAAGATGCATCGGACGTCCTGCATGGCGTTGGCGATGATCTCGCTGATGCGCACACGGCCGTCGTCGTCGGGATCATTGAGGTTGAAACCGACCTCGATGTAGACGCCGCCCTTCACGCCGGCCTCGGCGATTCCGAGGTCGAGTTCGGCCCCGGCGTAAATCCCGCCGCCCAGCACGATCTCGTCGATGTCTTCGCCCTGGTCGTTGACGTCCTTGACATAGAATCCGTCGAAGATGTCGAGCGGGTTCTTCTCTTCGCTAGTAAAGAACTTCTGAAGGCCGTAGGTGTCGTAGCCGAAGGTCAGGTCGATGTGCGCGTAGATTTCGCCGCCAAAAATCAGGTAAAGCGGCGGGTAGATTGCGATCGACTGCTCGAACCCGGCCCTGAAGTCGAACACGGGCATGTGGTACTCGATGATGCTGACGGGCTGGCCCCGGAAGAGCTTGAACAACTCACTAATCTTGAGGAATGGGAACGTGATGCCCAGCTCCTCGAGGCGCTCGAGGAAGCTGCGTGTTCCGCTGTCGCTCGTGCCCTCCGAGAGCGGTTGAGCATCAGGATCGGGATCGCCATCGCGTCGGCTGACGTTGCCAAATTGGTCTTGTTGCAGGTTGAAGCCGCCAAGGTTGATAAGCACGGAGCCGTCGTTCGAGAACGACGTGTCATTGATGAGATCGATGATCTTGGCGATCGACTCGATGAACTTCCGGGTGCCTGGCTCCAGATAACCGAAAGCCTCCGCCAAGTCGAGCAGCGTGAACGGCTCGCCCTTGAGCTCGGAGAGAATCGGGATCGGAGCCGTGACCGCCGTGATGAGTGGATCGAGCGGTTCGGTGACTTTCTTGATCTCCTTCAGCACCGGCTGGATGAACTGGGAAATAAAGGACCCGATGTCGATCTGTATGTTGTGGAAGCCAAACTCGAGATCGCCGTTTTCGCCGTTCTGGTCCTCGCCGGCCTCCCAAATCCAGTCGAGGTCGAATTCGCCGAGCAATCGCGGGAATCTGGCATCGCCGGCGAAACTGATTGCGAATTCGAGGTTAACCTCGGCGCCGGCGGTCAGGTCGAAGTCGACGAAATCGTCGAAGTCGAAACCGGACCCGCTCATTTCGGCGAAGGTCAGCCGATCCCCGCTGCCGCCCACGTCCATGAGGTTAATCGAGAAAGTGCCGCCAAAGTAAGACGGAGCGCGCGGGTTGCCGTTTGCGTCGACACCGTCGGTTTCGTCGCTGACCTCGATCTGGAGGAAGAGGAGTTCGCCAGTGGCGCTCAACTCAGGGATAGTGACGGTGAAGTATATCAAGAGCTCCGGGTCTTGGGAGGTGTTGAAATAGAAACCGTCAGTGGTGCTGATGCCAAAGTAGAGCTTAAGGTCGAATCCGAGCTCGATGACGACATTGCCGCTCACCTCGAGTCCAAGGCCCGGGATACCGATATCGAAATCGATTGGGTTATCCGTGGTATCGAGGAGTGCGATGCCTTTCTTGAGGCGGATTTGGAAAGTGATTTCGTTCTCGACGCACTCGATCTCGATGTCCTCGTAAGACTCGACCGGGCTTCCGTCAGACTGCACGAGGATGTCGAGACCCGGCTTGCCGAGCACGTTGAAGATGGCTTCCTTGACCAGGTCGATGGGATTTCCGACTTGTGCGAGCTTGTTGCGGATGTCGGTGAGGAGGCCGCTCCGGAACTCGCCGATGAAATCCGCGGCTTCGGACATCTTGTCACCGATGAGCGGCAGGTTTCGGTTGAGGACACTGATCGAGAGGGCGTCCTGGATTGTCTCGAGCAGCTTGTCCAGCCCATCGACCAGGACCGTTGAGTTGGTGATGAGATCGCAGACTTTGAAATCCTCGAACATCGAGGCGATGTCTGGCGTGATGATGGTAACAGGCGTGTAGACCTTGCCGGACCCGTTGTTGCTGCCGCCTTCCTCGGTGTCGGCCGAGAGCGTTGAAGCCCAGCCACTAGGCAGGCTCAACGCATCGACTTGCGTCGCGGTGGTGATGGCCGGGAATATGCGGACTTCGAGAGTGTCGCCGTTGAGGGTGGCGCTGGGACTGCCAGTTGAGATTTCGACGAAAGACACCGTTTGGTCAGCGACCGGGCTGGTGAACTTGAGGTTGTTGTTCGCGCCGGGCATGGCAACAACCGTCTCGAACGGGGCTGAATCGTCGGTGGACTCTGGGAAGAGGAGGCGTTTGAGGCTGGGTATGATAACGGCCAGGTCGTTGTCGGGGTAGCCGTCGCCGTTCTCGTCGCTGCTGCTGCCGAGCGGGAGCGCATCGAGAGCGTAGAGCGGCAGCACCGCGCTGGCCCCAGCAGTCAGGTCGATCTGGATGTTATCGAAGTCGAAGAAATCCTCAGTGTCGCGCAAATAGTGGCGGCCGTCGCCGTTGTTGTCGGTGAGCTCGACGACAAACTCAGCGTTGTCGTCGCCACCGGGACTGTCCGCCAAGCCATCAGAGTCGAATGTGGCTGAGCCGTTCTTGACATCTATTGTCAGCGCCCCGATGCCGAGCGTGAAGCCGAGGTTGGTTCCATAAACCGCGGCAGCCAACGTGATCCCCGTGCCAGTGAGGTCTCCGTCGTAGCCCGTGTCGTAAAAGAACGGCTTCCATCCGCACGGCTGGCTCACGTCCAGGCCAAATTCGAGCCGTAGGTCCGCGCTGGCCGTCACGCTCAACTCTCCGGACCCGCCGGCCTGGAAGAACTCGGTGACGCCTCCGAGCAGATCGCGCACCGGTGAATCGCCAGGGATGTAGGCGAGCAGATCGCTCAGGCTGAACTGGAACGGCAGGTCATTCGCGTATGCAACGTGATAACTGAGCGAGATTTTGAGCGCCGTCTGGTGAACCGCCCCGGAGCCGTCGTTGCCGGCGCCGTCGCCAGGACTGAGTGATGTATCGAGCGCGGCGGTGAACGGCATGGAGGAAGGCGACGTAACGTTAGCGTCGTTCACCGCGTTTCGGATGGTAACAGCTCGCGTGTAAGTTGCGTTGTAGTGGATGGTGAGCGTCTTCGAGTCGGCATCGTAGATGGCCTCGGCCGAGTCCGCGCCAGATGAATACGAGCCGTCGTCGAGGAACACCAGTTTGTCGAGCGAATCGCCAATGGCCGCGGCCGTGAACCTGAGCGCGTTGTTCAGCCCACGCGGGTTGAAGGTCGCGGTGGCCGCTGTCGAGCCAGTCCCGGCGGTGATGACAGGATCGGTGTGCTCGACGCTGAACTCGAGGTTGTCGTTGGGGATGCCGAGCATGTCTTCGATGCCGGCCTCGAGTTCGTCGAGCGTCTCGCCGTCGCCGGTGGCAAGGCCGCGGATTGTGTCGGCGAGCTCGGAGGTGAAATCGAGCATGTCGGAGACGCTGACGTTGATTATCGGGATCGGTTGGTCGAGGAACGAGAAGGCCTTGAACTCGGCCAGTTGATCGGTAAGCGAGTCGAGTGAACTGATCAAGTCCAGCCAACCGAGACACGTGAAGTTGAACAGCGGCCCGACATCAGGATACGTGATGAATAGCCCGTGCGGGTTAGTCGACTCGTCGTAGGGCTCGGCTTTGTAGTCGACGTACCGAAGATCAGGGATATAGATGCGGACCTGGGCGTCACTGGGGAGCAGGCTGCCGAAAATATCGGGCTGGATGGCGAGGTTGTTGAGCTGGAAATCGAGACTGGCGTCGAAGTCGAACGACGGATCGATGTAGTCGTCGATGTTTTCGAGGTCGCCGAGAAGTTCATCCAGATCGATGCGCGTGCCACCAAGTGGATTGAGAAGCTCGAAACGGACCGCGGCGGTGCCTTCCACCAAACCGCCTGAAGTCTCGATGCCGAAGATTGCCAGTCGCGCGGAGGCTTCGAGGTCACTCGCCGAAACCGTCACTGTTCCCTCAAGCGCTGCGTCCTCGAGATACACGCCCGCGATGCCTGAGCGAGCGACTTCGGCCGAGAGAAACCCGATCTCGGTCATTACCGGATCGTCGGCGTCAGCCTCGATGCTGATGGACTTTACTATGTCGAGAAGGTCCTGCACGCCGTCCCCGTCATCATCTTCATCGCTGACCTCAAGTCGAACGCCGATGGCCGAAGTCGTGGAACCGCCGCTGTCGAGAGTTGTTGCCTGAGCGAAGTGGACCACCTTGTTTAGCGGAAGGCCATTGAAGGGCGTTGTGGTTGCAGGCAGTCGGGAATTGAGATAGGCGATCAATTGGGCCAGGGAGGTGTACGCGCTGGTGTCGCTGGCGGAGAGCGTGACGGCGAACCGCTGTCCGTCGTTAAGGTTGATCTGGAACGTCGAGTTGCCCGTCAACCGGCCATTCGATGGCGGCGGGATCACCAGAGACGTGGTCAGCACGGGAGTCTCAACCGCGCTGAACTCGATTCCGACAGTGAACCCGGCGGTCAATGAACCGTCCACGCTTATGTTGCCGCTTGCGGCGAAGTCGGCCAAGTCTCCCAGATCGAGGTCGGTGTCGTAGGCGAAGGTTGCCGAGTCGTGGATTTCATAGCCGAACTCGACGTCGAAACTCAGCCGGCGATTCGCCTGGTCGTAGTCGAGCGCGAGATCGAAGTCCACGCCGTCCAGTGGGTCGGGATCGAGCGCATCCTGAAGTTGCTTCAACAGGCTCTGGAGGTTAGGGAACTTGTAAGTCTCGATCGCGCCCTGGTTGATGCTGAAACCAAGCTCGGTGAAGACAGGGTTGCTCGCGTCATCTCCAGTGATGCTCAGTGAATAGCCGTCCACCAGGCGGAAGCGGAGGTTGCCCTGATAAACATCCACGCGAACCCGGCTTGCGAGGTCCGTCGGGAACGCGTTGTGGAAGTCAGCGGCCAAGTCCGTCATCGAGTTGTTGAACAGAGTACCGAGCATGTTGACGGTGATGTCCTCGCTCGTCACGCCGTCAACGACCAGGTTGAACGTGGCCGAGCTGGTGAGACGTCCCTTGCGGATAAAGCTCGAACTGGTCGATGTGCTCCCGGTGAGACAGAGGTCGACAAACTGAGAATAAACCCTATCGAGAAAACTCGTGGAGAAATCGAACGCATCACTCAGTTTGTAGCCGTTCCCAAAGGGCAGTTCGATGTCGAGCACACCGGAGTTCTTGAGCTGGCCAAGATAGTTCAGGAGTCGTCGCATCTCGCCCAGGAATCCGGCGTCGTTCAGGTCCAGGAATCGCATGAGAATCTCCGCCAGCTGATTCCCGAGCGTGTCGATGCGCAGGCTCGCTGGGTCGTCGAGTTCCTCCCAGACCAAGCCAAGCTCAATCTCGCCAAAGTTGAGGATTGGATCGCCACCAGGCTCCAACGCCGCAACCTCGAACACGCCCGTTAACATGAGATCAGATTGGGCAGCGTCGGTCGCCACGGCGGCCGCGAACACCGCGCTCGGATCGTCACCCAAATCATAGAGCCTGATTCTGGCGTCGGTGCCGCCGCCAAACCGCGGGACGGGTTCGGTCAGATCGATCTCAATGCCGACGTCCGGATCAAACTCGAGTGTTGCATCCTCGATGTTCACGCCCAGCAGACCGAAGTTGCCGTAAGCTTCAATCTGGCCGCTTACTTGAAGATTGCGAATGGCAATCTCAGGTGCGGTCGTGAGGTCCGTGCGAAAGTAAAAACCGGCGCTGTCGACCCCAATTTCGAGAAAGACGTCGACATCGGCTGTGAGTGTCATCACGCCTCGCAACTGTATGCCGCCGCCGAGCAAGTCGAGGTCGATCGGGACTTGTAAAGAAAGTGTCCGGCGGAACGGCTTGTCGGAATCAGTCGGGTCGCCGAGGATCATTCGACCAGTCGCTCCATCGACTGTCACGTTGCCGGGAATGTCGTCGAGGCTGTCCAGGAAGTCCTCGAATTCGGATTCGGTCGCGAAAGCGGCGCCGATGTCTTCAAGGCGCAGACCTGTGCCAGACTCGAACAGCCGCCGGAACAACGACGCCGGCGCCTCAGTCAACAGCGAAAGAGAGGAGACCGTTTCGGCCTCTGCGTCACTCGGGAAGTCCTCACCTTCACCCTCCGGAACGCTCGGAACCGTGCCGGTCAGGCCAGAGCCCAGAGCACTTCCAAACAGCGCGAGGTCATCAGGCAATGTCTCGGCGAAACCTGTCGCCCAATCGGCGAAGGCGGCCATGGCGCCAGCGAGTGTGTCGAGCAGATCAGAAGCAGTGGTAACGTCGGTGACAGTCTCGACTTGGCGAGCCTCGACTTCCTGTCGGTCGAGCACGTGCTCCTGAACGGCACCCGTTGGGCCGCTTATCAAGGCTGTCCAACGCGTTCCCTCGAATCGCAAACTGTCGCTACCTTCGCCGCCGTCGAACCTAATGCCATCCGGCACTGCGATCTGAAGGCCGGTTGAGTCCACGATCAGCGTGTCGTTGCCGGCGCCGGCGTGAACATCGATGGCGCGGGTCGCGCCGAACAAGGATTTGTCCACAACCACACCGCCAATCAGAATCTCGATCTCATCCAGAACACCGGCGTCGACGTCCGGGCGGCGGAGCCGGACCTCGTCATTGCCCGCGCCAGTCTCGATCCACAGGACCGGATCAGCTAGCATGGCCTCGGAAGCTTCGCTGACGGACCAAGCGCCCCGTCCCAACGTCCCAGCCACAAGGATGTCGTCGGTGGCATCGTAGGTCAGACCCGATACCGGAACATGAGGCATGCCAACGCCGAATCGGGTCCAGACAATGTGGGGTGTGGCCGCTTCGAGGAACTCGGTCAGATCGTCAATGCCAAGCCGGTAGGTTCCATCAACCGCGCCGGCCACGATGGCAAGCTGGTTGCCATCGGTCACGACTGCCGCTGAGGCGAACTCGTGGGTAAGTCCCGCAAGGTTACCGGTGACGTTTTCGGCGTTCACCGAAGTGATGTTGCCGTCGGAATCCGTGGTGACTGTGATCAGCCATACGCAATCTTGAGCAACCGCCACCGCCCGCCGCCAGTCAGTCGGGTCCAGGGCGATGCTCACGATTTGCGCGCCTCCGGTGACCGGCGCCTCGGTAAAGCTGCTGCCGTCGTTGGCGCTAACGTGGAGCGTATTGCCCCGTGCTACATACATCACCTGTGGCTTGACCGTAGTGCCCTCGAATCCGCCATAGGCCAACGCGGTGACGAACTGTGGCCGAGTTGAGCCGGCTGCGACGGCGACATCGACGATCTTCTGGATGGTGGCCCCTTGGTCAGTGCTCTTGTATAGCCAGTCCCGACCTAGTATCAAAGCCCGTTGACCCATGAAATGCCCGGCCGTGACGTTCACCGCGATCGGGATGCGCTCGAATGTGTTGCCGGTCGTCAGGCCGCGGTCGCTCGACACGGTGGGGAACGGATTGACGCTATCTAGGCCGGTGAAGTTGTCCGGATCAGCGGCGTTGGCTTTGAGCGTAAGCAGGGTGGGCGTGCCTGCCGTGTCCGGGCCAGTGAAGTCCTGGCGGTAAATCCAGCCGAAGTTGTTGGCAACAAAGTAGCGGGCGGAGGTCGTTCCCTGATACTCAATGGCTACGTAGTTGCCGTCACCCGACAGCATGGTGGTCCACGTGCCGGCGCTGGCGGGGTGGCGGGCGGTGGCCATGTCCGTAGTTCCGGCGAAAA
>JAXDCU010000268.1:0-11422 GCA_034677645.1 Verrucomicrobiia bacterium | reverse complement strand
AACTACGCCTACGTAGCTGATTGGTATAGTGGTGAATTCCAGGTGATCGACGTGAGCAACCCGGCCAGCCCGGTGCGTGCGGGCGGCTACGACACCAGCGGCTCGGCCGTTGATGTGGCGGTGGTGGGCAACTACGCCTACGTGGCGGATCTTGATACCGGTTTGCAGGTGATCGACGTGAGCAACCCGGCCAGCCCGGTCCGCGTCGGTGGGTACGACACCAGCGGGGCTGCGTATGGCGTTGCGGTGGTGGGCAACTACGCCTACGTGGCGGATCGTGAGTATGGACTTGCCATCCTGGAGCTTCCCCCGGCACCAGAGCCGCCACAGATCGTCATCCAACCTGTCAGCCGCAGCAACCTTGTGGGAGAAACCGTGTCCTTCGCCGTCACAGCCGACGGCACGGAACCACTGCGCTTCCAGTGGCGGAAGAACGGTGCGGATCTCGCCAATGGCGGACGCATTTCGGGCGCCACGACCTCGACTCTGACGATAACGAACGTGCAAGGCGTGGACGTGGGGAACTATTGCGTGGTGGTGGCAAATGCCTATGGCGCGGTTACCAGCCAGGTCGCGACACTGACGGTTCGGTTGCCGATTAGTCCGGAGACCCTTGCGGAGGCCACGTTGGGCGCAGCGTACGTTCAGTCGCTGACGGCGAGCGGCGGCGTGCCGCCTTATCACTGGAGCGTGGTGTCCGGCTCGTTGCCGGCCGGATTGTCACTGAGCCGCGAGGGAGTGATCAGCGGCGCTCCGACTGGCTACGGCACGGGCTCGTTTCAGGTCGTGGTCGAAGACGCAGCGGGCAACCGGGGCACCAAAGACTTTGGGCTCTCGGTGAATCCGGTGCTAGCGGGCCAATGGCCGGGGTATGTGCGTTCTGCGGACTTGCTAGTCGCACTTCGGGGCGATTTTGCGTACGTAGTCGCCGCGCTATCGGGGGCATTGCATGTCTACTATTTAGGCGAACCGGCCCATCCGGTGCGGGTGGGGGGCTGTCCAACGGGGCAGTCTGGTTGGGGGTCGATTGCCAAGAGCGTGGCGGTTTCGGGCGACTACGCCTACGTGGCGGATTATACTCCTGGCTTGCAGGTGATCGATGTGAGCGACCCAGCCAAGCCAGTCTGGGTGGGCTGGTGTGGCACTACTGGATATCCGGTTCGGTTGGTGGTGTCAGGCAACTACGCCTACGTAACGGATGGTACAGCTGGCTTGCAGGTGATTGACGTGAGCAATCCCCGCAACCCGGTTCGGTTGGGCGACTGCTGCCCTATCACCTCGTTTGATGGGGGCGTGGCTGTGTTCTACAACTACGTCCTTGTGGCGGATGGCTATACGGGTCTTGAAGTGATTGACGTGAGCGAGCCCTTCCGCCCAGTGCGCGTTGGCGGCTATGACACGGTAGGATATGCCTATGACGTAGCGGTTTCAGGCAACTGCGCCTATGTCGCGGATGGTACGGCTGGCTTACAAGTGATCGCCGTGAGCAATCCAGACAATCCGGTCGAGGTAAGCGGGTATGACACCAGCGGGAATGCTACTGGTGTGGCGGTGGCGGGCAGCTACGCATACTTGGCGGATGGGCTGGCTGGCTTGCAGGTGATTGACGTGGGCAATCCCTCCCGTCCGGTCGGCGTTGGCAACTATGACACTGCAGGATATGTCTATTGCGTGGCGGTGGCGGGCAATTACGCCCACGTGGCAGACAGTGTCGACGGTTTGCAGGTGATCGACGTCACCAACCCGCGGAATCCTGTACCTGTGGGTGGTTATGACGCCGATGGTTCTGCTCGTAGCATCGCGCTGTCAGGCAACTACGCCTACGTAGCCGATGATACAGCTGGCTTGCAGGTGATTGACGTGAGCAATCCCTCTCGCCCGGTCCGCGTTGGCAACTATGACACTGTAGGATATGTCTATTGCGTGGCGGTTTCAGGCGACTACGCGTACGTTATGGACGGGGGTGAGGGGCTGCAAGTGATTGACATCAGCAACCCCGCAGGGCCCGTGCGCGTCGGGGGTTGGAGCACTCCTGGTGCTGGCAACAGTGTGACACTATCGGGCAATTACGCCTACGTAGCGGATCATGCAGGTGGCTTGCAGATAATCGACGTGAGCAACCCGGTCACCGCAGTGCGCGTGGGCGGCTATGACACCAGCGGCTACGCTTCTGACGTAGCGGTGTTGGGCAACTACGCCTACGTAGCGGATCGCGCAGCCGGCCTGCAGGTGATAGACGTCAGCAACCCGGTCAATCCGGTACGTGTGGGCGGCTACAACACTACCGGGTATGCTTGTGGCGTGGCCGTGTCGGGCAACTACGCTTATGTAGCGGACGGCATCCACGGTGGGGGCGTTGGCGGTCTGCAAGTGATCGACGTGAGCAACCCGGCCAACCCCGTTCGCGTGGCCGGCTATACAAGCTGGAGTGCCCGCGACGTGGCGCTGTCAGGCAACTATGCGTACGTGGTGGAGGATCAAGGCTTGTGCGTGATCGACGTGAGCGACCCGGCCAACCCTGTGCGCGTAGGCGGCTATAGAAACTGGTATGTCAACAACGTGGCGCCGGCGGGCAACTACGCCTACGTCGCAGACGGCGAATGGGGCCTCATCATCTTGCAGCTTGCGGTGGCAACCGAGCCGCCGCGGATCGTCCAGTCGCCTGTCGACCAGGTGGTGATGGCGGGGGCGGCGGTCACCCTGCGCGTTGAGGTAGGCGGCGATGGTCCCTTCAGCTACCAATGGCGCAAGAACGGGCAGTCGATCCCAGGCGCGACCAACGCGGAGTTGAACATCGCCTCTGTTGAACTCGCCGACGGCGGCAGCTACACGGTTGTCGTCTCCAATCCGGTCGGGAGCGTCGAGAGCGAGCCAGCCATACTCCAGATCGACGTGCCTTTGCTGGAGCTGGTGGACAACTTCGGCGACCGGAACACATTCACCTGGCCAACCGGCGTCGGCACGACCAACAACGTAGCAGCTTCTCGGGAGACATTGGAACCGCGTCACGCCGGCAAGAGCGGCGGCAAATCGATGTGGATGACCTGGAAACCGGAGGCCTCTGGTGTCGCCACGTTCGCCACAGTCGGTTCCAGCTTCGACACCTTGCTGGCAGTGTACACCGGCAACGCGTTAGCCGAGCTCAAAGAGGTCGCCAGCGACGAGGACCGGGGCGGGTATTTGACCAGCGCGTTGCGGTTCAATGCCGTTGCCGGCGTCGAATACCAGGTTGCGGTGGACGGTTTTGCCGGGGCCGATGGCGTGATCGTCTTGAGCTGGGAACTGATACCTGAAGCGCCTGCGTTGCCCGAGATCAGCCAGCAGCCCGAGAGCGTCTTGGCAGCAGTGGGCAACCCGATTCAATTCGCCGTGGCGGCTCAGTCCGCGGACGCGACATACCGCTGGTTCCGCAACGGTCAGGAATTGGCTGGCCAGATCGGGCCGGTGCTGGTGTTGACTGCGGCGCCAGAACTGGCAGGCACATACCGCGCGCAAGTGACGGCGGCCAACGGAGAGATGATCGAGAGTCTTGATGCATTGCTGGAAGTAGTGAACCGACCGGAAGTGGCGGGCAGCCTGAGCGCGGACAAGCTTGAAGACTTGTTTGCTGAGGAAGGGCCCGGGCTGATGGGTCCTGGCCTGGCTGGCCAGCCGCCCTCGCAAGGATTGCCCGGGTCGCAGTGGACCGACAACACCGAATCGAGCCACAGTCCGGGGGATCCTGACGTGTGCGGGGCGGTGACGTTGGCGAGCCGATGGTTCCGGTTGCGGTTCAATCTGCCGACGGGTTTGCCGACGTCAGTGAAGCTCACGGCAACGGGCAGCGAGATCGCGTCGATGATTGGTGTCTTCACTAATCGGTATGCGCTGCACTTGCTTGCCTGTGACGTGGCCAGTCCTGGCAGCCAGACAAACGCGGTTGTGTGGTTCAAGGCGGTTGGGGGCGTGGATTACCTGGTGTTGGTGGACGGAGTGAATGGCGCACGGGGTCGGATTCGGCTCAACTGGGCCGGTGAAGAGACCGAGCCGCCGCCAATGGTTGGCTGGCAGAACGAGCGGCTGTTCATTCAGTTTCTGGTTCCGGCGGGGGTGTATGACTTCGCGGTCGGGGACAGTGTGATCCAGTGGCAGAACCTGTGGCGAACGAACATCCGGAGCGGGCTTTTTCAGTATCACGATCCGGAGCCACCTCTTTCCCCTGCGAAATTCTTCCGCCTCGCGCCAGGGAAGTGAAGAGTGGAACGTCGAATAGACGAAGCCTGTCCGCGTCATCAGGAGCTACCGTTTGAAGTCGCTCGAGGACTCGTATCATTGGAGTAAGGCGGCGCGGTGGGCAGCTATTCGGGCACAGCCCGGTAAAAGCGCAGGGCGAGGAGGTTGGTGTCGGCGAGGGGCGTGGACACGGCCTTGAGTAGGAGGCGGGTCTGGTACTGCCAGTCGAGGAGATTGATCGAGGTTTCCACCCGGTAGTTCAGATTGGGGATGCCTTCAAGGAAGTATCGGAAAGAATCTCCTTGCATGCCCGACGGAACCAGGCGCGGGGCATCACCACGGATGTAGTCGATTTCGAAGGCACCACCACTGCCACCTTCAACGCAAGTTCTTTTATCTTTTTGACGCAATTGGTTTTTTACCAATCACTTCGCGCGATTTTTTATTTCAATTGTAGCCATACATATTAGTGTATTATGTTTGACATATTGATAATATCATGTGATAGTGTAGCCATGAAAGCTAAACCGCCACCCCTCCACCTCGAAATCCAATGCCACCGCACTAACCCCGTCGGACTCATCCGCTCTTCCTTCCGCCTCAACGGTAAGGTCCAGCACACCACCCACGGCCGCATCATCGGCTGTTCCCTCGAACAACTCCGCTTGATCCAGGCCGCCTTCCAGGGCCGGGTGGTTCCCCAAGGGACCCCGGAAGCCTGTCAGGTCTTGAGCGGCAAGGAATACGGCGCCAGCGCCACCGGCTTGGCCCTGGCCAAGGAACTGGGACTTGACCGCCTGATCTACTCGCGGGCCGAGCCCTGGGTGCATGCAGCCCTGGCCCTGATCATCGGCCGGTTGGTCTATGCCGGCAGCGAATTGGCCTTAAGTCATTTAGGCAATCAGAGCGCCCTGTGGGAAGTCTGCGGGGTCACCGGACCGGTTGACGTTGATCAGCACTGCTATCCGATCATGGACCGGTTGTTGGCCCGCCAAGCGGCGATTCAGCGCGGGTTGGCCGCCCGCCATTTGCAGGAGGGCCGCCTGGTGCTCTACGATCTGACCAGCAGTTACTTCGAAGGCCAATATGAGACCAGCGAGATTGTGGTCTTTGGCTATAACCGGGACGGCAAGCGCGGGCACGAACAAATGGTCATCGGCCTTTTGTGCAACGGCGAAGGGTGTCCGGTGGGGGTGGAGGTCTTTCGCGGCAACACCCAGGATGCCACGACTGTGGCCGCCAAGATCGCCGAACTACAAAAGGAATACGGCTTAAAAGAGATCCTCTTCGTAGGAGATCGGGGCGTGATTACCCAAGCCAAGGCGCAGGAATTGGCGGGAGTGGCCGGCTTGCACACGATCTCCGCCCTCACCCATCGGCAGATTCTCACGTTATTGGAACGGCAGGTAATCCAGCTCGAACTGTTCGACGAAAAGCAAATCGTCGAAGTGTTTGATCCGGAGCGGCCCGGACAGCGGTATTGTCTGTGTCGCAATCCGCAAACGGCCCAACGGGAAACGACCACGCGGCAGGCCCTGCTCTCGCGTACGGCGGCGGCGTTGAACCAGATCGCGGCGGCGAAACGGCGCACTACGGTGGAACGGATTGCGGTGCGGGTCGGCAAGGTGCTGCAGCAATATAAAATGGGTAAGTTCGTGCTCTGGGCGGTCAAGGACGGCCGATTGGAGTGGCATTTTGATGACGGGGCCATTAAGGCCGAAGCGACCTTTGATGGGTGTTACGTGATCCAGGCTGAGGTGCCACCCGCGCAAATGAACAAAGAGGAAGTGGTCGCGGCCTACAAGAAACTGAGCCGGGTCGAGCAGGCCTTTCGGAACTTGAAAACCGTCTGGCTGGAAGTGCGCCCGGTGTTTCACAAGACCGACGATCGGATTCGGTGCCATGTGTTCATCTGCATGCTAGCCTATTATGTGCAGTGGCACATGCAGCAGCGGTTGGCCCCATTGTTCGCCGCTGACGGACAGGGCAAGGCGCGGGCGTGGACGTTTCTAGCGGTGATGCAACGACTCCAGCAGATCACCCGCAACCGGGTGCGCTTGGGCAAAGTGGAGTTTGAACAGGTGACGGTGCCCGAAGCCGATCAGCAACGGATCTTGGATCTACTGGGAGTGAAGCTCTGAGCCCTGTAGCCATTTCGATGAAATCGAAAATCGACTGAATGCGCTCAAAGCAAAAGGCTTCCGAACAAAGCGGGAAAGAAAATGCGCTTCAAGCGGGTCCAAGCGGATGCCTGTAACCGTCTTGCCCGCCCACAAGGGGTGTTTGCCCACCTCGAACAGGTATTGGCTGAAGTTCGTGCCGGGTTGGAGTGGGCGATGAATCGATTTGGCTTCGTCCCAGGACGGGCTGTCCTCGGTGATCCAGTAGAGCGCGATGTGACTGCCCGCGGACGCCCGGGCGCGCACGGCAATCCGCGAACATTGAGAGGCGTCCAATCGCAGCCGCCCGCGGCGCATATAAGGATCGCCGCCGGACGCTGTTCCCTTGAGCATGCCGTTCTCCAAGGACCAGTTCGGGATTTGATTGGCGGGCATCCAGCCGCCGAGGTCCGCAGTGAAGTTGAACTCGATGGTGGTTGCGACAGCCGGCATCTGCGAGCCAGGGCGGAACTCGGCGTCGACGATTTCCAGGCTGTGAGGGCCAGTCTCCAGCAGCTTGATCACGAGGAACCCTGAAGTCGTGTCGTACTTCCAGGCATCGGCGGTTAGCGCCCAGAGATCGCCCTGGGTTTCCGTCAGCGCGGCTCCGTTTTCCAGCACGGCGGAGGGCTTCCAAATGCTGGCGATGACGATGTGGCCGCTTTCCCCGTCTGGGAACTTAGCGCCGAAGGTCAAACGATCCGCTGTCCACGACCCGCCGGAAATCGTCGCGCGCGAGGTGATGAAAAGGCGGTTGGTGCCGGCCGCCACGATAGTGGTGCGAGGCTCGATGTCGTGGCCAAGCATATTGAACACGTTTTTCAAGATGTCGCCGGGCTGGAAGACCCAGGGGCACTTGGTCCAGTTGATCGCGCTGAAGTTGTCTGGCCAGAGGGCGACGTTGGCGCCCGTCTGATCCTGTTGGTACAAGGCGCTGCGGGTGATGCCCTCGGCAAATTTTCGCCAGGGAAATGACTGGTCGTGATCGGCGAGTTTCAGCAGCGCGTAGGCGTAGCGCAGTCCGTTCCACTGTACCGGCTGGCCGATCCAGGAGCCTTCAAACCAGGAACCACCGTAGATGGCGATGGACGCGTGACGGAGCTCCGGATGGTCCGGCGGATTCCACACGTAGATGAACGGCAGGCCTCGCCACGCCCAAGCCACTGCTTGCTCACGATAGTGCGGGTCGCCTGAGTAGCGGAAAGCTTCGAGGTACGCATCCACCGCGTCGGCGGCGGCTAGCACGTCCGGCGAGTGGACAGGGCATTCCCACACTTGCGCGGCGCGGGGCACGGTAAACTGGTCCATAAACCGCAGAGCCTTCTCCGCGCCACGGAAGGCTTCACTGTCTCCGGTCACGCGGGCGTAGCGCAGGATTTCGTAAGCATTGCGGGCGCAGGTGCCGATTTCCGCGGCGTTGTCCGGCCCCAGAAGGCCGTAGTCGTAGCCGGCGAATATCCCATTTGTCTCCAGGCGCGCGTGGAAGCGCCACGAACCGTCCGAACCCATCGAATCCAGACGCGACGCGGCTGTGGAGCGCCAGCCATTTAGCGCCGCGATCGGGCTGGCCCAGGTGAAGCCCAGATCGTCCCACGACGGGCGAAAGCCGCCCAACTGCTCCGCGAACGCGGCCCGGTCGAGGTATTGGGTCCGGTAGTGCGCGTTCGTGGTTAGGAGCGCGCCCATGCGCAGTTGGAAGGTGTAGGACGCCGGCAACGCCAGATAACTCATGAGCGCCGGGCCGTCCTTGGAAGTCCACCACTTCTGCGCCGGCGCATCCCACAGCGACTCCATGAAAGCTCGCATGCTGAAGTCCAGTTCATTGGTGTAAGCTCCTCGCGGCAAGGGCGCCGGCTCGGGCACGCCGAACGTGTCGAACCACCTCGGGAGACAGGCCACGGATTGCGGCGCGGGCGTCACGCAGGCCAGCCTGGCATCGAGCCGCAACGGCGCCTGCGCCTTGAACGAATACGGATTCCGCAACGCTTCCAACTGGTTCTGGCGGGTCCACCGCGGCACCGACGGTATGAACAGACCCAGCAAATGGTTGTCCTGTCCGTCGAGAAAGTTGGGCGACGCGAAAATAGCCGCAGGCTGGGTGTTGGTGCCGTCCCACGCCTGCTGTGCATCCCAGAACAACGCGAGCGCCGTGGAGTCGTTGGCCAGCGCCATCAGCGGGATCGTGATCTTGTTCGGATGCGGAACAAAGCGGATGTAGTGGGCGGGGTCGTGCATGTCGAGGTTCGAGGACGAACTTTCCCCGGCCACCAACCATTCCAAGCCGCAGAACAAGGCGTCGTCCTTCGCGGCCCCGAAGGATCGTTCGCCGACATACAGCGTTGGCCCAGCAAACGCGGCGAGCAAACCGTCCTGGTCCGGCGTCGCCTCGTAGTGAATGCTGACCCGGTCGTCATTGGAGAGGATGAATGAGAAGCGGCAGGTCCACGTAGCATCGGCGCCGTCGTTCACCGTCTCGGAAAACTCGACACCCATTTGGCCGGGGCCGGGCGACAAAGGCCGGTAGTTTCTGGCCTGCACGATCCGACGCAAGACCTGCGCCCCCGATTTCACCGCCAGGCGACTGAAGGAATTCGCCACGGCCATCCGCGTCCAGGCGTCGCTCTTTCGGGCGTCGATGGCCCACACGCCATACCCGAATGTGTTGCTCGGAAACACCAGCCGCACCGCGGCGTTGGCGAGGATGATGTCGTTGCTCACCGCGGTCAGGCTTGGACCGGTGTACAGCGCGGCTGGCGAGGGAGGCAACCTTCCCGCAACCACTGGGGCGGTCGGTTCAATGTCCGCCAGCCCGCTGAATCGCAGTTGGACGGACAAGTTAGTGGACAAGGCTGTGGCAGCCATGGCTCTCCATTGCAGCAGAGCAGGCGCGGTCCGCGTCACGCTCGGTATGTTGGTGGGTGTAATTCCTTCGACCAGCGTGAGCTCTGGCGGCAGGACCAGTCGAGCCGCGCCGCCCGTCAGCGCCTGGCCACCCACGTTGGACACAAGACACGAGATGGTGAAGACCTCGCCCACCTCAAGAACAGGGCGGGGCACCCGCACCGCGGCTTTCGCCACGGGCAACATCTCGGCCAGTATTTCACTCTCCGATAGCGCTCGGTTGTAGATTTTCAGCTCGTCCATCGCTCCGATGAAACCGCGGCCCAAGACCAGTTGGTTCGTCTTAGCGGTTGGAGTGCCCATACGCGCGCGCGCGCGCACTACACCATCCACCCACAGTTGCAGGTTGGCGCCGGTCCAAACAGCGAAGACCTGATGCCACTCGCCCAGGTCAGGGATGCCCGACGAGAGTCGTGGCTCCCAGTTGCCGTCGAGAGAGGTGAAGAACGACAGTTGGCCGCCTTCCGCTGGCGTGTCGAAACGGAGCAGGTAGTTATCCCACAACTCGACCAGATACTTGAAGGTGGCGGGCTTGTAGTCCGTGGGGCGGATGAACGCCTGAACGGTGAGCTGCGGGCCGAGGAGCAAGCTGGGGTCAATTGGGATGGTTATGCGCGACGCGCCTCCGAAGTGGAGCGCCTTGCCGATGATGCCGTTGGTCCATACAGCCGGTCCCACCACGGTGCCGATATGGCCGTTTCCGGAAGCGTCGGCTACGCTGGCGCCGGCGCCCTCGTCGAACTTCCACCAGGCAATGGGCTGGGGCGCAGCCCACAGCGGCTGACCCAGCGTGAGCAGCCACACGAACAATCCGCAAACGACACGGACGAGGAGGAGTCTTCTGACTTTCATGAGCGGCGAGTGCCAGCGTGTGCAAGCCACAGCTTTAACCTGTGGCGCTCAAGTCTCCTGCACTTCAGAGGCTGTCCCTCGGCAATACTTGGTACTGACCGAGGCTCCGAGCCTTGATGAGGTTGAAGAAAACACTTGGGCTTGCCTGAAGGCAAACTGTCGTAGCACTTTTAACCATTTGCTTGTTCGAGGACCGCTGGGTGTGTCTTTTCCCGCCTTTACGTCGAGCTTGAGCTCTGAAAACGGCACGTCCCCACACTCGCGCGCGAGGCGACCTGATCCCGAGAATTCTCGGCGTCACACTCCCTCGGAAGGTTTCTTCTCCGCAAACGCAAGCGCGCCTGTTGGGCAATGCTTCACGCACTCGGCGGCCACCCGCTGCAGGCCTTGTTCGATCGTCCTGTTGAACGGAGTCGCGACGCGCACGTTGAATCCGCGGCCGATGAAAGTCAACCCCAGCGGCTCAGCAGCCAGCTCGGTTAATCTCACGCAAATCCCACACAGGATGCATTTGCCCGGTTCGAAAACCACACCGCCAGGTTGAATGTGTTGCTCGAAAGAGCGCCGCTGGCCTCGGAACCGCGCGAGGTCCACATCGTAAATTCCACCGTAGCGCTGGAGAGCGCAGTTGCCTGATGCCCGACAGTCGCAATGAAGACAGCGCGCTGCTTCACTAGCGGACTCGATCCGGCTGAATCTGGTCCGGGCATTGGACAGCGTTACGGGGCCGTCCGGGTTGGCGCCCTTGACAAAGGTCTTCAGTTCATCCCCACTCAACCGGCCCATGAGACTGGAGAACGGTTTGGCCGGTCGTCGGACATCTTTCCCGTCCAGCACCTGACTGATGCAGTGGGCGGCGTTCTTGCCTTCGGCCATGGCCTTGACTAGCTGCCGCAACGGGCGCACGGCGCTGCCCGCCGCGAAAAGCCGAGACAATCGCGTTCGGAACGTATCCGGGTCCGCATCGATACTTGCGCCAATAGAAGGCACGCCGGGAATCGACTCCTCGCCTTTGGGCAGTTCGCCAGTTGCGAGCAACACGACATCGAACTCGGCCAGCAAGTTCTCCAAGGCAATGTCGCGTCCCAGTTTAGTTTTGAATCGAAACAAGATGCCTAGTCGCGAAAGCAGGGCGAGCTCCTGATCGAGCACATCTGGCAGCAACAGGTCCGGATCAACCGCGCGGAGCGAACCGCCAGCGCTCTCATGCCGATCGATCAAAGTCGCGGCGTGACCGTCTTGGGCGAGGAAGTACGCCGCTGCCAGGCCAGTCGGTCCGGCACCGACAATGGCGACTC
>JAXDCU010000267.1:0-4732 GCA_034677645.1 Verrucomicrobiia bacterium | reverse complement strand
CAGCCGTGTACTTGACTCCTTTCGTCGCCGTCCCGTCTGCGGAGGCGTAGTCCACATGAACTTCGCCATCGAGATCACCCTCTCGCAGGACGGTGAGCATCACACTCCCTTGGGCTTCGTTCACACTGTAAGCGGCGCTGGTAAATTGGAGAACAGACTGGGCGTAACCAGTGGCGGCGACGACGAACCACAACCCAGCCGTGACAGTTGTCAATCGAGCTTTCATGGGGTTCAACCTGGCAAGACACTCTCCATTTGGGTACCTTTCTCTGCGCGCGGGTCGTTGGCTGAACCGAGGCGAGTAAGCGGCTCGTGGTAGCAGTGACGGACTTATGGCACAGAGCCCGCGAATCAGCAAGTCTGGTTTTCGACAGCAGATTCACCACGAAGGCGCCCAGAGCACTAAGCCCGGCTAGAGTTAATCGCTTAATGAAATCCTCAGCAAATGAGTCAAGTTCCTTGCAGAATCCTCGCAGGCGACGGAGATTCTCTAGCTTTGGGTTCCTATCGTTGTCAAAACCTAGAGTTGCGCCGTCCTAATACCTCGCCCAGCGCCCGCGACGCAGTCATCTCATACAGCGCGGCGCGGAACGTAACGCAGGAGGTGTGATCCTCTCGCGGCATCGCACGCCGTTTGGTTACGGCTTGGCCGTGCTGGGAGAAATGCCGGCTGGGGACTGGGTTTGCACCGTCGCCGGGTGCACTGTTTCCAGCCGCTGTGGACCCCTGGCCGGCTCTCCTGAAGGCTATGACCGCCTTTTCGGGGCCGACCAAGCTCTTGGCAGGGGACGCAGGGGACGGTTCTGCCGCGTTTCGAATTGAATAGCCCCTCCTGTCCGGGCACAGTCCAGCCACGTCGAAAAAGCGATGAAAGAACAGAATCTTTCTACCACAATTGCTGCCAATGATGTTTCTGGCGTCAAGCGTGCCCTTGATTTGGGTGCAAAGCCCAACCTGTGCGACAACAATGGAGCCTCCCCCTTGTGTTTGGCGGCCAAGGCGGGCGCGGCAGTTGGCGGGGTCATTGACGGCGTTCTGGGTGCCGTCACGGGGAAGGAGAAGACGACCGCCAAGGTAGCCACAGGGACGAGCGAGAATTTGGGGTCACATCTAAACATTTGACATTTCCGGTGCTTTGCTGGTGTAAGAGGCTGATTCAGCCCAACGTCGCCCAAGGGCCTCCTAAGTCGAGTGGATCGTCAAATGTCAAATGTTTAGATGTGACCCCGCCTAAGAACGAGGTGCAGGTCCTACGCGACAAGCGCGAGGAACTGGGCGATGACTTGTGAGCGTTGACGACGCTCGTTCAAGCGCTCCGGACTGCGCTCCTGAACTCTTGGTTGATCAAGGGAGGCGCTTGAACTCTGATGCAGTGACTCTTGCTCCCGGTCAGGGTCCAGTCGTTTCCGCACCATTGGTATCGGACTCGGACAGGATAGACATGCCCACCAACTCTATACGGCCAGCATCCGAGAGGCGCAGCACACGAAATCGCAGCGAGCCAAACTCAACAACTGCGTCCACTTCTGTTCGGTCAGGACCGAGTTCCCGACGCATGATCTCGTCCAGGGTTGTCGTCGCGGGAGCGTCAATGCGAATGCCGTAGAACTCCACCAGTTCGCCGACTGTTGTTGACCCGCGAAACGGAAACTCGACCGCGGGTGGCACAGTAGCTCGTTCCTCGGCGCTTCGCCCAAACACCTGATTGACGAGCGGTTCCGTGCCTGGTTTTAGCACGATGATTACGTGGTCCCCGGCGTGAATCCGCGTGATCCCCTGTGGCGGGATGACCTTCTCCCCCCGAGTAATCATTGCGATGACAACTCCGCCGGGCAGAGCCAATTCCTTAACCAGACGGCCTGCTGCTCGAGAATCCTCGGTGACCCGGTAATCCAACACTTTGCCATCCACATTCCGAAGAGAACTGATCTCTAGAGTGACCGGGGGTTCCAGTTCGCGCGGACGCTCCAGCCCAAGCCACCGGGCAACCGGAGTGAGACTGACTCCTTGTATGATCGCCGAAACCACCACGATGAAAAACACCACGTCAAACAGCAAAGGCGCCTGCATCGATATCTTGGGAGTGGCGAACATCAGCGGGAACGTCGCCAAGGTGATGGGAACGGCTCCCTTGAGCCCTACCCACGACAAGAAGGTCAGCTCCCTCCATGTGAACCGAAACGGCAGCGCGGACATTAGAACCGCCAGCGGACGAGCTACAAAGATCAACACCAGACAGATCAAAATGGCCTTTGCGCTGACGTCCCACAGCCGGCTCGGAAAGCACAAAAGGCCCAGGGTCACGAACATCACAATCTGGGCGAGCCACGCGATCGCGTCATGGAACCTTCGAATTCCCTGCTGGAACATCAGCCGTTTGTTTCCGATCACCACGCCGGCAACATACACGGCCAGGAAACCGCTGCCGCCCAACTGAACAGCCACTCCGTACGTCAAAAGGCAAGACGCGCTGACTAGCACCGGGTACATTCCAGTCGCGCCCAGTTCAATACGGTTGACCACCCAGACTGCCGCGCAGCCCCCCAACAACCCCAACGCGGCGCCGATGAACATCTGCCTTGCGAAGAGCCCCAGAAGTCCTGGCCCGAATGTCACGTGCCCCAGCAAAAGTTCAATGCAGCCAACCGTCAGGAAGATGGCCATCGGATCGTTGGACGCACTCTCTGCTTCAAGCACGGCCGTGATCCGCGGCGGCAGCCCAACGCCTCCACTGCGAAGAATGGCGAACACCGCGGAGGCGTCTGTCGACCCAACAATGCCGCCAAGCAGGAGCCCTTCCAGGAGGGATATACTTAGAATCCAGGAAGCCGCAACGCCCGTGACCAACGCGGTTATCAGGACGCCGAATGTGGCAAGTAGGACGGAAGGCTTCCATGCTACACGGATGGCCGCCAGTGACGTGCCTAATCCTCCGTCAAAGAGGATCATAACCAGCGCAAGCGTGCCGATCGCATGAGCCAGACGATAATCCTCGAACTCCAGGCCGCCGATCCCCTCCGAGCCGGCCAACATTCCCACCAGGAGAAACAAGACAAGCACCGGCATGCCCAGCCGGGTGCCCAGTTTGCTGGAAACAATGCCCAGCAGAAGCAGCAAGCCACTTACAAGAATTATCAAATCAATTATGAACATTCACAAATCGCACTAACTATCACAGCGAGAGCTTTCGAGGGAACAGGGCCACCGATTACCGCCGCCAAGCGCCCGACAGGCTACGTCGGCTCGGTATGGTTGGCAATGATATGCGCTCAGCAGGTTAGAAACGCCCTTCGATTCCGCCAACGATTTGGCGAAAGTGTGGTCGGACTTTTTGTCGCGGCTCCGTCGATCACACTTCCTTGCTACGTCGCACGCCCCTGCCTCCTCCGCTCGACAAAGGACTCAAGTGGAAGTCTTGCCGGAGCCACTGCAGAGCAATGCCCTGAAGATGCTGCGGGAGGAACTGGCAGGGGCGATGAGGGCGACTGCGAAATCCAAGTACTGCTTTCCGGAAGCAGCCGAGGCGTACCGGAACAAGCCCGACGGCATCACTTGGCGGGTGAAGCAGGTCCTGGCGGTGGCGCTCGGAACTGGCCGAGAATCGAACGCTTTGCCGGTCGAGGCAGCCGAGACCGTTCGAAGGCACTGGCGCTCCCACAGACGCTCCCACGGAGTGACAGAGGCACGAGAGCGCTGGTGCTGCATGTGAACACCTCCCCGGCGCCGAGCTGTATGCGGCGACTGTGTCGCCCGGTGTCAGACAGGTAGTGGGAATGCGTGACTCAGAGTGTTGAAGACGGGAATATTCCACATCTGGAGAGTGTGAATTGGCTGCGACAATTCCGCGGGATAGCAGTCCAGAGGTGGGGGGAACACGCTGGATTTTCTCCGCGCTCTCAGCGCCTCTGTGTGAGAAAAAGAAAGGCGAACCTCCCACAGAGCCGCGGAGTTAGCGGCGTGGCACAGCCGCAACCGAAGATCATAGCCGCAAAAGAACGCAAAGAGTATCCGGTGGCGCCTGTGTAATGGCGAGCGATTGACTGACACAGACACGACATCGGTATCCAGTAAGTGATATGAACTCGTCAAGCCAACCGGCTTCAGCCAACGGCGGGATCGCGTCTTATGCCGTCGCTCAAGAGCTCTGGCGGGACAGGCGGTTGGCAGTCGGACACGATTGGGCCGGCGTGCCTGAGCCGGAGCGTTGGGCGAGACGGCGGTTGCGGAATTGATCCAGGCGTGGTAGGTATCACTCACATGGACATTCAAGGAATCCGAGAAGCGTTGCACCGGCAGCCGTTTGAGCCGTTCTCGATTCGATTGGCAGATGGCCGGTCATTGCCAGTGCCTCATCCCGATTTCGTCGCGGTCGGCCCCCGCCGCATTGTCGTTGTCGCGGCGGATGGTTCTTGGTCAGTCGTGGAGCCGCTCTTAGTCGTCTCGTTGGATTCGGATGGAAGCCCTTCAGCGACACCTTCTGGTTCTGCAAGCTCAGCGACTTGACTTGCCGACCAGTCGCTGCACCGAACCGCCGCCCAAGCTCTCCGCTCAGCGGTTTTGGGGCAGCTAAATGTCTTGTTTGCGCTCCACCTGCCTGCCAGGCGGCGGTAGGTCAGCTTTTCGCTCGAAGGCACTGGCGCTCCCACAGACGCTCCCACGGAGTGACAGAGGCACGAGAGCGCTGGTGCTGCATGTGAACACCTCCCCGGCGCCGAGCTGTATGCGGCGACTG
>JAXDCU010000266.1:0-5427 GCA_034677645.1 Verrucomicrobiia bacterium | reverse complement strand
CGCCTGCGGCCCATCAATCAGGCGATGAGGATGGGCGCCGCACGCCACTGGCAACCCGCATGCGCCCGCGCAACCTCGACGAGTTTGTGGGCCAATCGCACATTCTCGGTCCTGGTCAACTCCTGCGCCGCGCTATCGAAGCGGACCGGATTCAATCGCTCATCTTCTTCGGTCCGCCCGGCACTGGCAAGACGTCCCTTGCACAGGTGATAGCGCGCCAGACCGAGTCGCGCTTCGTGCGGCTTAGCGGTGTCGAGTCAAACGTGGCCGATATCCGACGCGAACTGGCCGCCGCGGCCAACCGGCTTGCCAACGCAGGCCCGTGCACGATTCTGTTCATCGACGAAATCCATCGCTTCAACAAGGCGCAGCAGGATGTGCTTCTACCGGACGTTGAGAACGGGGTTGTGCGATTGATCGGCGCCACGACGCACAACCCTTTCTTCTTCGTCAATTCACCCCTTGTTTCGCGCTCGCAGATTTTTGAACTCCAACCCCTAGGCGAGGCCGATCTTGACCAAATCCTCCGCCGCGCCATCGCGGACGCCACCCGCGGGCTTGGCCACATGAGAATCCAAGCAGACGATTCCGCCATGGTCCACCTGGCGCGGATGGCCGATGGCGACGCTCGCAAGGCACTCAACGCTCTTGAGATAGCGGCATTGACCACGCCGTCTAAACCAGACGGCACGGTCCACATCGATCTGGCTGTCGCGGAGCAGAGCATCCAGAAAAAAGCCGTGGTTTACGACGCGGACGAAGACGGGCATTACGACACCATTTCGGCGTTTATCAAATCGATGCGGGGCAGCGATCCGGATGCGGCACTTTACTGGCTGGCCAAGATGATTCATGCGGGTGAAGACCCTCGATTCATCGCGCGGCGCATAATGATCTGCGCGGCTGAGGATGTTGGTCTGGCTGATCCAATGGCCCTCGTGCTTGCCCAAGCAGCATTTCAAACCGCTGAGTTCGTCGGCTGGCCGGAAGCCAGAATCCCACTGGCCGAGGCCACTGTTTACATCGCCACCGCAAACAAGAGCAATAGCGCCTACAAAGCCATCGACGCCGCACTCGCCGACGTCCGCGAGGGACGGACACTGCCGGTCCCCGTCCCCCTGCGCGACGCAAGTTATCGCGGCGCCAAACAGCTCGGTCATGGCAAGGACTATCAATACGCGCACGATCATCCCGGGCACTTCGTCGCTCAGGATTACCTGGGGGCGCTCAGACGCTACTACGAGCCGACGGAACAGGGGGTCGAGCGCAAGATCAAGGAACGCGTCGAACGCTGGCGCTTGGAACTGGAACAAGCGAAGAAAGCCAAAACAACCTCAAGCAGCAATCCCACGCCAACGGAGCCAGACACATGAGCGCTGACATGCACGCGACAAAACAGGAGCTCCGCCGCCGCATCAGAGCCGAGTGGAGCGCTGTGACGCCAGGCGAACGCATCGCGGCATCTGGCAAAGCGGTCGCGCTCCTTCGAGTCCGGCCGGAGTGGCAGAGAGCGCATAGCGTTATGATGTACGCTCCTTTGGCGGACGAGCTGGACCTCTGGTCGCTCGCACTTGAGACGGTCGCCGCGGGCCGCCTGGTGGCGTTCCCACGTTTTGTCGTTGCCACTGGCCTATACGAGGCTGCTCGGGTTAAGGACTTGGAAAAAGAACTGGCGCCGGGTTTCCGTGGTGTTCGTGAGCCGGAGCCGGATTGTCCCGCCGTACCGCTGAGACGATTCGACTTCGTCCTTGTGCCAGGGCGCGGATTTGACCGATCGGGCGGTCGCCTCGGCCGCGGCAAAGGCATCTACGACCGCTTGCTCGCGGACATGGACGGTCTGCTCTGCGGCGTGGCGATGGACTGGCAAGTGATGTCCCGAATCCCGACTGAAACCCACGATCGCGGAGTCGATCACATCCTTACTCCGACACGTTGGATTGAATGCCGGCGGCCAATAGAGTGAACTCAGCGGGTGGCGCGCTAACGAAGCGCGCATGACTTGAGCGGCGCGAACGCCGCGCACCATGCCGAAGACGCCTACCTGCCCTCGAACATCTCGGTAGGAAGTCCGTGCTCCCAACTCTTCGGCGCGTTCCACGGACGCTCGGACAGATTGTCGGAATCGTCAGTTGTGGCGCAGCCGGTCAGAACGGCCGCAACAGCAAGCGCCAGAAACAACAGGGAGAATGACCGGAACCTAGGCATGGCGAATCTCAGTTAAGAACCATGTCGCCCTGGCTCACATCCGCCTGTTTCCATTCTGGAAGAACATTCGCTATCGACCTGTCCGCCTCGACACGGGCGACGCGGATTTTCGCGACGAGTTTTCCATCGCGGCTGACGAGCAGTTCCCCTCGCTCCTTCACGCCCTGGTTTTCGCCCAAGTTAATGATCACGAAATCCCATTGCGGGTCGACCGCCAGCACTTCGCCTTTCATTGGGGGGAGAACAACGACTGCTTCCTTGTCGCGCTCGTAAAGATCAAGTCTGCGCTGTTGGTCCGCGATCTTCCTTGCCATGAGCTTCTTCTCTTCGGTCAGCGCCTCGTTTGCCGCCTTGATGCTGTCCGCGTCCGCGAGCCGACTGCGTATTTGGTCGAGTGGTATGTTCAGGTTTTTCCAGGCTGCGAGGTCGCGTGTCGTGTCAACAAGATCGGTCGTCAGTTGCTTATTGGCGCCTTCGAGCTTGTCGGCGCGGTCTTGCTGGGTCTTCCAGTTCGACATGGCAGACTCCAGATTCGATTGTGTTTCGGTCAATTCCTTGGCCAACTTCTCGCCTTCTTCCTTGGCCTTGCGAAAATCCCTCTTCGCGTCACTGGCCTCCTTCTGGGATGCCTCCAATTCGGTGCGCGTGTTCTGCAGGTCGTCCTGCACGATTCTGACCTTCTCGGCGACCTGCAAGTGGCTCAGCACAAGCGTACCGATGCTGGCCAGGATGGCGATGATCAGGCTGACTTTCAGTAACATGGCAAAGACAATCTTGTTCGCTAAACCATGGGAGGCTAACACCGCCCAACCGGCTGTCAACGCTCCATTGCCCGCTGATTTCCGGCTTCCGACACTCCACGGCGCCCCCGACATGCTCACACTGCTGACCGCGGAAACCATCGCGGATCACCCATCAGACGGGGCGCGGACATCCCCGCAAGCCGATGATCCAAGACTCGATTTGAGCAGCAATTCTCACGCCGGACTCGACTACTCATCCTCGGACACCCATCGCGTTTGATTACTCGCAGTAGTTCGCTTGCCAGACACTACCTGCTTCGCGGACAAACAGCGGCGATGGCTTCGACGTGGCGCCGGGCGATTGCATCAATGTTGTATTCTTCGCGCACCACACGGCGCCCTTTTTCGCCCAGTCGCCGGCGCCGCTCAGGGTCGGACAGCAGGCGACCGATCGCTTCCGCGAGCGATTCTGGATCGCCAGCATCGCACAGCAGACCGCCGCCGGTGGCTTCGACAATTTCGGGAAACGCGGCCGTCCGCGGCTGGACAACCGGCACACCGGCGGCCAGCGCTTCGAGCAAATAAACCCCAAATGCCTCTCCGTACCCCGCCGGCACCGAGAAGACATCGAGCGACTCAAGAAAAGCGATCTTGGCGGTCCGGTCCAGGTTAGGATGGAACTCGACGTCGCCCAGCAGTCCACGCACGCACAGTCGCCTTTCGATCCCCGAAACGAAGGATTTGTCCGACGGACCCAAGCCGCCGCCAACCTTGAGTCGGAGTGCTGGCGACCGACCAGATTCCTTCAGAGCAATGAACGCCTCGACGAGTGTGTCGAGCCCTTTCTCCGGACACATGCGAGCGAAGTATCCAAGCACGGTTGGCGCCGTGGTGGGTTTGGGATTGCGTGATGGCAACGCAGGCGAATACCCATCGATACTGATGCCGGGCGGCACAACGCAAATGCGCCCCGCCTCAACTGACATCCGACACGCCATCCGGTCCGCGAAATACCGGCTCGGCGCGATGAACATGTCGACCTCGCCGGTGCGTTCGGCCAAAGTCCGCCAGACCTCGGTGCGCAGCGGCTCTGACATCGCGTCCAAGTACGAATCCTCGCCCGCCAGGAAACAGACGACAGGCGTGTCAAGCTCATGCTTAAGACGCGCAGCCAAACCCAACAAGAGCGCGTTCGAGAGACACACAACGTCGGGCTTTGTTTCGGCGCGCAGCCAGCCAACTAATTCATCAAGGTCGCGCGCTTGGTTTCCGTGCTCCCCGCGCAGCATCGAGAGTGTGAGGTCGGCAACCTCTTTCGGGCTTGTGCGCGCGGCGAACCACCCGATCCAATGCAACAAAGTCGAACTGGTGAATGATTGCCTCAACCAGTGTGGAGCGCGACGAAACCAGGCCACCTTGTGGTCAAGGTAGACGTTTATGCCACTGAAGAAGATGGGGGTGCCGGCGCTACTGTCCGACTCCTCCAACGTGAGCGGTAGGTAGAGCGGCACCATGATGGCCTGATGTCCCAGGCGCCGCCACGCGGCCACCAGACCATTGTCACGGAAGCAATTGCCACAGTACATGCCGCCCGCCCCAGGAGTGATTTGAACCACACGCATCAGTCGTGAGTATAGGGCCGAATCGCCCGACAACAAGTAGGTCGCCGTGGATGTCTTTTGAACTCGTGGACACAAGGCCCGATCTCGCCTGGCAGCCCGCCTGGCCTGGGCCTGGCGTGTCAACCCCATCCAGGACGCCTGGATACCACTTGCTTGCGTCCGACGTGCGGCTCGCACCAGATCAAGTCCCCGACATGGCCGATCCTCGACCTTGACCATCCGTGGGCCTTTGGGGCAGTCCAAGAAGGGAACGGCCCGAATGCCGCCTGCCGATTGATGCCTGTTGGCCCCTGAGCGAAGATCGCTCATTTCGCAGGACCGGAAGCCGATCGCTTCACAAGAGGCTTGGCTCAGTTGAGGGGCCGTCTGATGTGTCGCGTGCAGCATCTTGATTGGGCTTGTTTCCTAAGAAGGCTGTGGTAGCAATCGTGCCACGCCGATGACGCACTTGATCGGTCGTGACTCTGAACAAATGAATCTAGACAAACTCTATTCGGAATTGACGCTGGCACCGAAAGGCAAGTTGGCATTGGTGGTCTTGGACGGACTCGGCGATGTGGCCACCGCCGCGCAAGGCAACATGACGCCTTTGGAGGCCGCCAAAACACCAAACCTGGACGCCCTTGTCCGCTCCGGCTGCGCCCAAGGACGAATGATCCCGGTCGCGCCTGGAGTAACGCCCGGCAGCGGCCCTGGTCACCTTGCCCTCTTTGGATATGACCCGATCGAATACCAAGTCGGTCGCGGAGTGATCGAGGCGCTTGGGGTTGGTCTGAGGCTCACGTCGGCTGACGTGGCCATTCGCGCCAATTTCTGCACGTTGGCGCCTGACGGCATAGTTGTCGATCGTCGCGCGG
>JAXDCU010000265.1:0-10624 GCA_034677645.1 Verrucomicrobiia bacterium | reverse complement strand
TACTCGACCATCTCCAAGCGGCCGTGGGGAATGCCCTCGCGCCTAGTGGCGATGCCCGCCGGCGGATCGTCGAAGGCGGGCTTGTCGTCCGGTTGCAGTTGAATGGGCCCGCCGAAGCCCCCGCCTCCGCGCGGCGGCCTGCCGGCGGCCGGCGGATTGGCGGACGCGGCGGGAGTGGCGGCTGGGGCCGCGCCCGCAGCCGGCGCCCGCGTCGCCACGAACTCGGTGGTGCCGAAGTCGCCCACCTTCCGGCTCACGAGGTATTTCTGGACGCCGCGGGGGCTTTCAAACTCGGCGCGCCATTGGCCCGCGACCTCCGCCGCGCGTGCGGGGGACGCCAGCAGGCCGATTACAACGGAGAGAAGGGCGAATCCGGTCTTGGTCATGGGAGGGGTTCCTGTGTGCATGTTGGGTTGAACTGAAGCCGTTCCTGCTGGACGCCGCCGAAGACCATCGCGCCCAGGCGTCCGTTCCCCACCGGGAGCGCCTCGACCCACTTCGCCGCTGGCTTCTCATACCAGAGCGCCTGCGGAGCGGGCGCACCGACCGGCGGGGTTCCCTGCGCGAGGGCGCCGAACATCACGAGGGCGGCCAGGCAGGGGAGGCGGAGCAGCGTGCGGTTCAGGTGGCAGGAGCTCATGAGGATCGGGTCCGATGCGTCGCGGTGGCTAGAATTCCGGCCGGCTCTGGTCGTGAAGCTCGCGGATCTCCGCCGGGCTGAGGGCGCGGCTGAAGAGGGCAAACTCGTCGAGGGCGCCGCTCAGGTTGCGGATCAGGAAGGGGGCGGGGTCCGGCCCGCTGCGGGCGTCCCAGTTCCCGAGTTCGGCCGGGCCGAGCCGGAAAGGCGGCCCCAGCTTGAGGACATGGCGGGAGACGGCGTCGCCGTTCACGTAGTGCACGGCCTGTCCCGAGGGGCCGTCCAGCACCATGGCAAGGTGCAGCCACGTGCCAAAGTCGTCGAGAGTGAGCACCGGCGGGCTGGCCATGATCTGGGACCCACCGGGCCTGCGGCCGACCACCATCAGGCCCAGGACCCCGTCGTTCCGGATCAGCCAGTGAAGCGTGCCCGGCTCGAAGCCGTCGGCCATGAAGAGCGAGTTGAACTGCCGGTCCATGCCCTTGATGCAAAGCCACGCCGAGAGCGTGAGGGCCTCTAATTCCCCCGGCACGGCGAGGCGCACGCGGTCGTTGACGCTCTGGAACTCGAGCGCCTGCTTCTCCCGCCACCGGCCTTCCCCGTGCTGGCAGCCCACCACCGTCGCCGAAGCCACCGAGCGGTTCCACGCCGCCATGTTGCGCAGGGTCCAGTCCGTGCCGCCCAGCGTCTCGAAGTCGAGACGGACCAGCAGGGACGGGTCGTCGTTGAGCCGGGCGCTGGTGAATTGCCATTGCTCGAAGCGGAGGGCCTCGGAGGCCAGGGACCGTTCCTGAAACTCGAACAGCGGCGTGAACGGCTGGACAGGATCGTACGCATCGAACTTCTCCCAGAGCGCAATGGCGGTCTGTTGGACGATGTCCTCGGCGTCCGCCACGTTCGGCACCAGCGCCGCCACGTAACGAAAGACCTCCCGTTCGCTGCGGAGAAACAGCGACAGGAACCGCTGTTGTGCCGCGGCCGAATCGTCGGACCGATGGCTTGAGTCTGCCGGCATGCTTCTGCTTCTACCTTTGCTTCTGGCTGTTCGCGATTATTGGACTGACGATTGCAGGAGCGCAATAGCCCGCACTTCCGTTTCGCAAGCTCAACTACACTCTGCCCGGCCACACCAAGAACACATTGCATGAGGCAGACGACTACCTGGCTGGTCGACTGGAGTCATGGGGATACCGCGTCCAGCGCGAGGCGGTGCCGGTGCAGGCCTATCGCCGCGATACAACCAAGCCGCTGCAGCATCAGTACTCTCTACCGATGCCCGAAGACCCGTGGTACACGGCCTACAACCTCTACGCCGAACGCAAAGGCCGCTCGCGGGCGGACGAAATCATCCTCGTTTTGGCGCACAAGGACTCGCAGAGTTGGATCGATTCTCCCGGAGCGAACGACAACGCGATCGGCACGGTCGGCATCCTGGAACTGGCGTGCGTGCTCGCCGAGCATCCCTCCGACCGGACGATCCGCTTTCTGTTCTGCAACGAAGAGCACACGCCCTGGACCAGTGTGACGGCAGCGCAGAACGCCAAGGCACGCGGAGACCACATTGTCTCGGTCTTCAACCTGGACAGCATCGGAGCCAAGTCGGCGGCGGAAACCGCGGCCGGCAAGAAGGCCAACATCACGGCGTACACGGAATCGGCCGGTCAACGCTTGGCGGGATTGATGAGCGCCGTCAACGCGCGCTTTGCCCTCGGTCTGGAGCAACGTGCGGTCAAGCGGCCGAGCCCCGGCGACGATGACGGTTCGTTCGTCCGGGCCGGCTTCGGGGCGGCGGTCGTCAACATCGGCTCCTGGCCCTACAGCGATCCCAACTACCACGTCGCAGGCGATGTGCCTGAACGCTGCGATGTCCCCAACGCAGCCATGACCGTGCAAGCCACGCTCGCCGCCATCCTAACGCTTGACTAAGCTCAATAGAAACGATCACGGCGGGCGAGGGCGGGGCCGTGATTACCAGCGATCCAAAGCTCTTCGAACGGGCTTTCCGGTTTCATGACTTCGGCACGCTCCATTCGCCTTACACCGAGGCACTGGGGGGCGGGCTGCTTGGCGCGTTCGCCGCGTGCAACTTTCGCATGAACGAGTTCACCGGTGCGGTTCTCCGAGGCCAGTTACAGAAGCTGGAGACCATCTGCCAAAGCCTGCGCACCAACGCCCGAAGAGTCCGCCAGGCAATCGCCGACCTGCCCGGACTCAAGCTCCGCAAGTCCCCAGACCTTGAAGGGGACTTGGGGGTGGGGGTCTTTCTCGACTTGGGTACTCAGGAACGTCGCGACAAGTTCCTCCGGGCGATGAATGCCGAGGGCATCTCGGCCTCGGCGCCGGGCGGCTCGGTCATTCTGCCGATTGCCCCGCGAATCGAGAAGAAGGCGACCGTCCACCCCGCTTGGCCTTCTTTCCAGATCCCCCGAGGCCGGGCCATCCAATATGGCAGCGAGTGCTGCCGACGGACCATCAGCATCCTCAATCGTGCCGGGGGCGTCATTATGGACCCCAAGTTCACCGATGACGACGTAAAGGACGTCGCCAAGGCCATCCGAAAAGTCTGCCTGGCCCTTGGCCCAGTCTGAGCGACCTGTCGCCCATGCCGTCCCTTGCGGGCTGTCTCGGAAACATACTTCGGCCCGATGAACACCACATGTACGAATCGAACAGAGCACAATACCAACTTCCGTCACCGCACTCCAGCGCGTCCCCAAACGAATACCGCGTCGTCGTGCCCGCTCGGCACGCATACTCCCACTCCGCCTCCGTCGGCAGCCGATACACATACCCACTGGGCAAACGCCCAGCCGTTCGCTCTTGTTCCGTCAGCTTCTGGCAGTACGCGACCGCGTCATCCCAGCTCACACAGACCACGGGCATATCCAGGTCGCCCGGGTCCGCAGGGTCGACGCACTCGTTGCTCCCCATCAGCGCCAAGTACTCCCCCACCGTCGCCTCGTACTTCCCCATCCAAAACCCCTTCGTCAACGCAACCCGCGTCTGTGGACCTTCCCAGCCCTCCCGACCTCGCTCCGTTTCGGGGCTCCCCATCACGAACCTCCCCGGCGAAAACCAGACCATGTTCGTGACCGTCTGCACCACCGGCTTCGTCACCTTCACCGCGCGGTAGACCTTTCGCGGCGAGTCCGTCGGCACCGGGTCCATCCAGATGGCCGTCGGTGTCGTGAGCTCGATCCACCCCCGCGTCAGCCAGAAATCACCCTCCACGTCCGCCTTGCATCTCGATCACGTAGGTCGCCCCCGCCTCGCCCGTCACCCGGATTCCCGGATAGAGGGCAATCTCCAACGCCGGGGCTTCCTGCGCCCCAGCCGGTGGCCCCACCGCACAAACGGCCAGCCCACCGCACAGAATTGAGAGCAATCGAATGTCTTTCGAAGATCGTGTCTTCATAACGCTATCAGTTGATGGTTGTTTCCCCAGTCCCCTTGCACGCGGGTCGTTGGCTGAGTCGAGGCATGTCAGCGGCTCGTGGCAGATGTGAGATGACTATCGCACAAGCCGACCCCACCGCCAAGCTCATTCCAGGAGCGAACGACCGTGGGCCTGACCGGCTGGATGCGGGCTTGGCGACGGCGACTTGCATTGGTCGCCCTCGGTCTGATTCCATGCCTCGCCCGTCGGCATGGAAGCGGCACGGGTGTGTCGAGGCATTTGCTCGCTTGCCGTTGGAGGCGGCTTGTGGGAAGCTCCGGGGGTGAAGGCGTACGAAGAAGTGGCCGAGTTCATCGCCCAGCGCGGCCCGCGCGAGGTCGCGGAGTTCAGACCCTCGGCGGAGGCCAAGCAGCGCGTGGGCGAGTTGCTGGGGCGGGAAAAGACCACCGGGCTCACGCCCGAAGAGCGCCGGGAACTGGACCATTACGAGGACCTGGAGCTGCTCATGAACCTGGCCAAGGCCCGCGCTCGCCAGTTACTCGTCCATGGGCAGTGAGGTCAGCGCGGCGCTGTATCGCTTGGTGGGGGAACGAGCGTGGCATGTCTGCGAGTACTGCCTGGTCCACGAGCAGGATATCTATCACGGCTGCGAGGTGGACCACATCCGCAGTGTCAAACACGGTGGATTGCCGGTCGCGGAGAACTTGGCGTGGGCATGCCTCCACTGTAATCGGCACAAGGGCACGGACCTCGGTTCGGTCAACCCCGCACGGGAGCACTCGTCCGGCTCTACAATCCGCGGACAGACCGTTGGAAGGATCATTTCTACTGGAGCGAGGGGCGGATCGAATCCTTAACGGAGATTGGCGAGGCGACGGTTCGGCTGCTGGATTTCAATCACCCGGAGCGGGTCGCGTTTCGGAAACTGCTGGCCGAGTCCGGCCGTTATCCGTCGGTTGAGGCGCTGGCGCTGCTTAAGGAGAATGGAGGTTGACCCAGAATTCAACCGCTCGGGCTGGCCGGGCAGCCCCAAAAACCGAGTGAGGGACTTCCCGACAATTGCCGACAGTAAACACGATAAATTGCTGCTGTCACCTCCCGCAGGTCGCAAATGGCGAACATGCGTTTGGAGCCTGTAAACATTGGATTCTATGGCAGTTTGACCGATTCTCTAATTGGATAAGAATTGTATGTGCAGCACAACTTTGCATTCCGCTCGTGCCTGGGATAGTCGACGAAACAACGGTCGCGGGAAGGGGCACTTTTGATCAACCCAGATTCCCGTCTGCGCAAACAACCTGCATCCTCTCGCCACCGGCTCTTGCGCCTCGTGGGCTGCATCGACGCAAGGGGTGCCGCCGCCGGGTCGCCGGTCGTCCTGAGACATTGCGCGTGCAATTCCTGCCTCGCGCCATATCCTGTGCTCGTGACCACGCCGAGCGACCAATGCGAGGCCTCGTCTAAGCCCGCAGAAGAGGGAAGGAAACGATGCGATGAGAACAACGCTGATTCTTTGTTTTGGGTTAGGGGTAACCGTTCTGGCGTCCGCCGGGGAAAGGGCCGCGCTGTGGCCGGAGGGGAAGATTCCGGATTTCCAGCCCCAGCAGATCGCGGCTACCACCGAGGAGGTGAAGGCTCCGGGATTCAAAACGGCGGAACACGTGATGCCGTATCTCGACTGGTACGAGGCGCCGGCGGCAAAGAACGGCGCCTGCATGCTGCTCATTTCCGGTGGCGGATATCAGAGTTGCTGCGACGGGGTGTGGATTGACTGGGTGGCGAAGAAGTTCACGGAACTCGGATTTGTCTGCGTGAGCCTCACCTACCGCACGCCGCGTCCGCAAGGGTTACCGATCTACCGGAGCGCATGGCAGGACGGGCAGCGCGCCGTCCGCCTCGTCCGTAGCGAGGCGCAGAAGCGCGGCTTCGACCTGGAGAAGATCGGCGCGTTCGGGTTTTCCGCGGGCTCGCACCTGACGGTCCTGCTCGCGACCAGCGCGCTCACGCCGGCGTACGGGCCGGTCGACACGCTCGACAGGCTTCCGTGCCACGTCAACTGGGCGGTGCCGATCTACACCGCCTACGCGCTCACGGACGGACTCACCGACCCCAATACGCGCGAGGGCGACGCGATCGACGTGCGGATCTCGGACGTGTTCCACTTCGACGTGAAGACGTGTTCCATGGCGCTCTTCCACGGCGGGACGGACGCCTATTCGCCGAACGGTTCCACGCAAATCTACCGCCAGCTCCGCAGGATGAAGATTCCGGCTGAGCTCCACCTCTTCGCGGATCGTCCCCACGGCTTCATGGGCAACGCGAACAAAGGCGAGGACGGCACCGCCTACGACCATTGGTTCGACCGCATCGCCGAGTACCTCCGCCAGATGAATTTCGACGGGCGTCTCGGCGCGGAAGAGGATCTGATGGCCCGCTATCCGAACGACGACGCGCGCGGCGAAACCCTCAAGGAGCCGCTCTGGCCGGAAGGCCGGATGCCGGACGCGCAGACGAATCAGTGCCTGCCTTATCTCGAGTGGCACATGCCCAAGGAGCGCAAGACAAAGGCGATCCAGATCATCTACTCCGGCGGCGGCTACAGTGGCAACAGCCCGGAAGGCTTCGAAGTCGCGCCGACGCGGCGTTACCTGAACGAGAAGGGCATGACGGTCGTGACGCTGAAATACCGCACGCCGCGTCCGCTGGGCGGACTGGCCAAGCACACGACCGCGTGGCAAGACCTGCAGCGCGCCGTGCGGATTGTGCGCGGCCGGGCCGCGGCCAAGGGGCTTGATCCCGACCACATCGGCATCATGGGCTCCTCGGCCGGCGGGCACCTGACGCTCATGGGCGCGACCAGCTCGAAACGCCGTTCCTATTGGCCGATCGACGATCTCGACGATCTCTCCTGCAGCGTGCAGTGGGCGGTCGCGATCTATCCCGCGTACGCGCTCACGGACGGCGCGGATAAACCGAACGCCCAGGGCGGCAACGAGGACGACGCGCGGCTCGTCCCCGAGTTCTCGTTCGACCTCGCGACGTGCCCGATCCTGTTCATCCACGGCGACGCGGACGGCTGGGCGGCGATGAATTCGGTGAAGTGCTGGGAACAGCTCCGCCGCATGGGCATCCAGTCCGATCTTCACACGTTGGCCACACGCGAGCACTGCTTTCAGAACAAGGCCGCCCCCGGAACCGGCAGCTACACTTGGATGGGGCGCATCTGGGAGTTCATGAACCACAAGGGATTCAACAAGTAGAATTATCTGGCGTCTGTATGACGCGGCGTTTTCACTCTCTGCCTGGGGTTTGGAGGATGCAGAGGTCGGCAAGGTCCCGGCCGGTGCCCACCTGTATGTGCACGGCACGCCAGGCTCAACGATCAAGGTAGCGGTGACCTGAAACCCCACCACGCCCCCAGCACCGCCTCCTTCGCCGTCGCTTTCTCAAACTGGCAAACCACGGTCCGGAGTCCAAACGCGCGCTTGAGGAACGCCTTCACGAACAACTCAGCCTCGCGGGAGTTCTCGTTGGGCTTCTCCGCCTCCCGAGGCAAACTGGGGTGCGGCTGTCAGCCCGTTATCGGACTCAGCCCCGTGCGATGCGCCGGGTAAGTGTGGCGGACCCCCTCTTCGTGGCTGTTCCTTTCCGGCCGCTCTCGCGCAAGCTGGTCAACTGCGATGCCGCATCCCAGCCGGGCGGCGGTGCGATGCCCTTGCTGCTCCAGCGCAAGCCTCGCGCTTTCCAGTGTGCCCGCCAGCGCGCGTAGGTGTATCCGGCGTCATCGTCCGACACCCCGAACTGAAATCCGCAGGAGGGGCAAATCTCGTATGAACCGCCGCCACTGACTGAGCGCGGCGGCTCTTGCAAGGCGGGAAAACCGCAGCAAGGACAGGTATGAGCCATGTCAGTTCCTTCTCTCCGGCCTGACCAGTTCGCCTGGCTGACGGTCGAAGTAGTCGCGGCTATTCGGTTTGAAGAACGTCTTGGTGGTCCGGTTGCGATTATAAGCCGCGAACGCGCCGGACTTCGGGTCGTAAATCCGTATCACGCCCTCGGCATCCACCTTGGTCGGCAGACCCTCGACTTTCGCGCGTTGCTGGAATTCCCAAGCCATGCGGGCATAATCGTCGGCGTCCTTGGCATTGAAATCGCGCCCGTGCCGCTCGAAATGATCGGCTAGCGACGGCAAATAGCCCCACGTCTCGCGGGTGGGCGGCGCTTTCCCAATGGGCTCGGCCTTGCGCGGGGCGGAAGTTCCCTCAGTCGCCTTCGGAGGGGCTCGTTCGCGAACGGTCTTTCCCGGCACGGTGAACGAATTCGTGGCCAGCCGCACCCGCGCCGTACCCACCGTGAAGGACCATGTCGTGCCCGGCTCAAGCGCGGGCAGAACGGCACAATGCGTTGCTCCCTGTTCGCCCTGGGCGCGGCGCGTCATCCCTGTCAGCGATTGGCCGAAAAAGACACGCGAACCGGTGGGGACATCCGTGCTCCAGCGAATGACGGCCTGCGTGCCGTTCGTGAACTCCACGGTCGGCCCGCCCGTCAAGCTCGCCGCGTGGCTCGTGAAGGCACCGCAAGCCAGTGCCGCCATCCAGCATCCAAAGACAAAACCCCTCATCCGGTGAGCAACCGCGCCATCTTACTTCCCGAACAGCTTGGCGAGGTCGCCCAAGCCGAGGCTGCCGGTGCCGCCTTTGAGCAGCCCGCCAATGTTGTTCTGCAAATCCGTGCCGCTCACGCTCTTGCCATTCGGCGTGAGCTTGTCAATCACCGCGGGCAGCAACGCGGCCATCCCGCTCGCCGCCTGAGTCGGAGGCACGCCAAGCTGGCTTGCAGCCTGCTGAACAGCGTCGTCCCCGAAAACTTTCCGTACGTGATCGCCGGTGATGGGCGGATTCGGGCCGGTGCCGACCCATTGTTGCGCCTCCGCGCCCATGCCATGTGCCGCGAATTTTTGCACCACGCCTTCGATGCCGCCATGCTGCGTAATCAAGCCGGTGACAAGTTGGAGCATCTGGCTTTGTCCCTCGCCACTGCCTGTGAGCGAGCCGACGATGCTGTCTAGAAGACCCATAGATGTTTGCTTTGGTTAAGGTTTCTGGTTTCTTTCCGGTTGAGCTAGCTGTGCGAAAGCCGTGGCTACTTTATTCACGAAAACCCTACGCGGACAGAGTTTTGATGTTTCACTCTCGCGCCCTTCCGAGGACACCGCCTCGACGGGGCGCTTCCGGCTGTCTACTACATGGGCCACTTTTCATCAAGGCTGAAATCAGGCGCACCGGCGCCTAACGGTGTTCCTCCAGCACTTGTCGGTTCATCCTGCCGTCTCGCCTCGACCTCCCGTGGCGCTACGTTGCACTGCATGAACAAGATTGTCCTGATCAACCTTGCGCTCGTCGGTGTGGGCGGACGCGAGCGAATCGATGAACGGCTCGGACGAAAGCTCGATTGGGGCGACGCCGGTGACAAGAAATGGAACGATTACGCCAGGCTGCTGATTGTCGGGTCACGCGGCATGCTCCATTCCACCGGGCACAACATGACATTCTCGTTGCTGCCAGCGGCCAACGGGATGGGTTCAGTTTGTTCAACCACCAAACTCATGGCTCGGACACTGTGCCTTGGACGCGAAAACAGCAAGCGGGCAAATGAAGTCGTCACGGCGACTCCACGATTCGCGAGGGCGACAGGTCCGCTGCTCCCACTGTTGGGGTGATGCGCTCAGGGCAGGCGCCGGGCTTTCTGGCTCGATGCGCGAGGACTCGCAGGATGGCATCCAGGACCGCATCCAACTGGTTGGCCAAATCCTCCGCCAGGAAGCGGAGAACGAAGAAGCCGTGCTCTTGCAGGAGCGAGTCCTTCTGCCGATCCCGCCGGTAGGCTCGGGCATCCGAGAGGTGTTGCGCTCCATCTAACTCGATCACCAAGCCGGCGTCAGCACACAGAAAGTCCACCTCCATGTGGCCCAGGCTGTTGAAAGGGATCGGCAGCTTCTCGTTAAGTCGGAACCGCCCTGCCGTTTCCGCAAGGGTCTCGAGCCGACGATAGAGAAACGCTTCGGACGCACTCCGCGCCCGATCGGCCCCCACGGCTTCGGGCAATGGAGAGCGCGCCGCGTGGACGAACAAGTTGGCCAAAGGCGTATCGACACCGTCGCGAATCAGCCGGCGCACGCTGGCAGCGTAGTCGCGTTTCCATTCCGGATTCACGGGCAGCGGCACATCCGTCGGCCAGCCGGGCAGGGCGCTGGCGGGCAAGAGAATCGCGTAGCCAACCGCTTCGTAACCTTGACAACGGCGATCGAACATCCGCGAGAGCATCGGCACATCAAGGTCAGCATAATCGTACACCCTGACTTCGCGTTTGCCTTCGTGGAGCCGGTGGAGTCGGCCCACATACTGCGCGATGGTCCCGCGCCACGAAACAGGCAGGGCCAGAAACAGCGTGTCTAATCGCGGGTTGTCAAAGCCTTCGCCGATGTACTTTCCCGTCGCCAGGAGCACCCGGCCACCCGGCTCCGGCGGGTCCGCCAGCCGCCTCAGCGTCTCCTGCAGATGCTTTCTTCCCATGCCGCCTTGAAAGGTGAT
>JAXDCU010000264.1:0-8783 GCA_034677645.1 Verrucomicrobiia bacterium | reverse complement strand
CCACAACCGCCGGGCGCGGCAGGTCGACTGGACCGAGCGCCTGAACAACCTTCTCGACCGCCGGTATGCCGCGTCTGCCGCTGGTTGGCTCCTGCATGACAGACGCCATTCCAAAAGAACCGCGCCGTTTTGGCGAGCAAGTTCCGCGAGCTGCCCAACTACCGGAGCTGCCGCGCTTGGCCAAGGCATTAAGGGAACGCATTAAGAGAACACGCACTTTTTCTTTGCTCCCGGGCGACCCCGCGGGCGACTATCCAAACACCGATGCCCTATCGCTTCATCAACATGAACGAAGCCGCCGAGTACCTCCACTTGCGCCCAGGCGAGTTGGAGGGACTAGTGAAGAGCGGCGATATTCCCTTCGAAACGCGAGGGGACCGCACGGTGTTTCGCCGGCATGACCTGGACGACTGGGCTTCGCGTCGCATTTTGGGCGCCGACGCTCCAGGCGCCGCCCAAAAGGCCAGCCTCGCTTGGCAGCGTCACTGCGCGCTTTCTTCAAGCGACTTGCTGCTGCCTGACTTGATCCAACCCGATCAGATCGACGCCGCGCTGAAGTCCAAGACCAAGGCCGCCGTAGTGCGCGACATGGTCGCCCTGGCCGACCGGACTGGCTGGCTCTGCGATCCGGCGGACCTGATTGCCAGCCTCGAGGCACGAGAGGAATTGTGCTCCACTGCCGTGCCCGGCGGCGTGGCGTTCCTGCACCCGCGCACCTCGGAACCGTATCGCTTCACCGCCTCGTTCATCTTTTTGGCGCGGACGGTCCAACCGATCAACTACGGCGCACCGGACGGCCAACCCACCGACCTGTTTTTCTTGCTGTGCTGTCAGGATGAAAGGCTCCACTTGCACACACTGGCGCGGCTGTGTCTGATGGCCCAGAAAGCCGACCTGCTGACCCAGTTGCGGGCTGCCGCTGACGCCCTGGCCATGCACACCTGCCTGCTTGCCGTCGAACAAGCGGTCCTGCTTAACAAACGCCGCGCGATTGAGATGCCATAGCTCGGATGCCCATACACCTTGGAGAATGCCAAGCATCCGGGTTAGGCACTCGACTTGCCTTGCTTTCAACGAGCGCTGGTGTCCGTTTCGGATCGGCAACGATCTGAAGAAATCCGATGGCCTCCTTGCGCTCTGGGTGCCACACTTCCGTGGAAACACGCTCGTAACCGGGTGCGGTGCCTGAAATCTAATCTCGGTCCGAATGGAAGGATCGGGGACTGACGACCGACGCAATTCCCTTATGCTTGAGGAACCTGCGGGCATCCAATGTAAATCAGTTCAATCGTGGGCACGTCGCGCCAACGGCTGATGGAAAACCAAGCTCATCCCTCATTCACCGGGTCACACCTGCCTCCGCATCGGCCAGTGTGGCATCGAGCTACTGGTAACCGTGGCGGCCTTTCCAGACGAGGCCGCCCTCAGGGTCATGCCGGCAATGGTCGGCCTGCTCGAAGGATCATCAGCCCACCCAGCAGGAACAGGATGCCACTGTAGGCAAACTCCATTGCCTGCCGAGAGAATGAGCGGAAGAGGCTCGCCAGTCAACACCGTGGGCGGCTTTGATTCAGGCCGGAGCGCGGCCGCGCCCACACGCCGTTGCACGCCGCCGGAAAGCGCGGCGCGGAAGTGCTGCGCACGGTCGGCCACGGCAGCGTCGTGCGCGCGATAGAACAAAGCCTGAGCACCCAAATCAGCCACAAACAACAAGCCGCCACCAACTTCGACGTAACCGAGACAATCCGCGAGCTTGAGGAAGAAATGCTCACCGCCGCAAACAACTTGGAATTCGAGAAAGCCGCAGTCGCGGTGAGCTACCGGAAGGGGAAGAAGCGGCGGTGAGGCGACGAAGGGGAATCAGCCTGCGTCACGCGAGTCTGCCGCCTTTTCGCCATAGGCCGGTGGCTCCTCACGCAAAGCCCACGCCTCCATTGCTTCCGCGTCTTTTTCGCTGGGCTGAGTGATGCCCTCGATTTCCAAGGCGATTGCTTTGGCGCGGTTGCGCAGTTGGACGCGCGTTTCGATTACCTGCCGCGTTTCGTCGGCGATGCGCTGGCAGAGGGCAGCGTTCTTAGGAATCGGCAAAACGACCTCGAACAGACGCTTGCCCAGCGTGTCAATGATGTCTTGCGTGAACTGCTTGGCGCGAATCTGTCGGCGCACAATCGGGGCATTCAAGGAGGCCAGAAGCAACCAAGGATTGATCTCGCCAGGTTTTACCACTCGAATCCGATAGATGTGGCTTTGAAATAACATGGGAACGTCGCTCTTTGTCACGATGGCCGTGGTGCCGATAAGGTAAGTGCCATCGCGAACCATTAGAATGTCACCAGCGGCGATATCAACGCTCTCCTTGTTCAGCTCGTAAACCTGTTCGCTCACTCCATGCTTAAAGTCGGCTTTGATCTCCCAGTTGGACAGGTCTGACGTGCGGATGAATGGTATCGTCCCGGTTCCATACGCCATTTTGCCGATTTCGATTCCTGTGTCCACGGTAAGGACCCCCTTCTGCAGCAGGTGGGATATTGAAACGAGGTCGTGCGTCGCAGACAGCCTTATCAGGTCTGCCTCGATTTCGGGGTTATAGTATTTTGGAACCAGAATTCGATTGCGGATTTTACCTGAAGGCAAAACAAAGCCCAGATGGTCAGATGCTGGTTTCTTGCCAGCTTTGACTTCTTTGAACCGGTCCAGAACGGCAGGAATATCATCCAGCAGAATCTCATCTCCTGTGGGCAAACGCCGGACTGTGGGGTTGCCACGCGAGTCGTGCCCACACCATTTTGCCTCGGCCATGAAGATCGGGTACGGATGCGCCGGACGTTTCTTCTGGATAAGAAGCACCGAGACTTTCGTGTGAGTGCCACCCTTGCCACTGGTCTTGAACAAAGATTCCGGCATCGTGACAACGCCCAATAAAGTCACATTCTCCAGCAGATACGCCACGACATGCTCGTATGACGGATTTCCAAGCACACTTTCTGGCAACACGATGCCCAAACGTCCGTCGTCCTTAAGCAGTTGAAGACAGCGTTCGAGAAAAAGCAGTTGGGGCGGCTGGTCATCATGGAGCGAAGCGGTTCGCTGAAACGCCTCTGTCTTCTTCTCTCGCTTCCACTTGTATCCAAATTCGTATTGCGAGAGAAGCGACGCGCCTTTGATCACAATCTTGTTGCCGAAGGGAGGATTGGTGAAGACAACATCAAACATGCCCAGTTCAACTTTGTCGCGGAGCGAATGCGACCATTCCTCTGGTCTGGTCAATGAATTCGCACAAAAGACACCGCCGCGACCGTCACCGACCAATGCCATGTAAGCCTTGCAGACTTTTGCAAGAAACTGGTCTTTGTCAGTGCCCCGCAAACAATCCGCCGCAATGCGAACTTTTTCCCTGAAGCGCCGTTCCGCTTTCCAATCGTGCTTGTCGGCTTTGACGTCAATTTGTCTCCAGACGTGTTCCAAGGCCATTATCAAGAACCCTCCGGAACCGCATGCCGGGTCAATAATTCTCTCGCCAGGCTTGGGATCAAGGATTTCCACTATCATGTTCACCACGTTGCGCGGCGTGAAGAATTGCCCTTCCGCTCCGCGCAATGCCGGGCCGATGAAGACTTCAAACGCGTCCCCAATCGCGTCGCGGTCAGCATCCATGACGCAGTAGTTTTGCAGCTCGCCAACCACGTAGGCCAAGCTTTCATCGTCTAACTTGAGTGTGTCGGCGTTGTCGAAAACGTCCTCGTAGTAGTCCGTTTTCACCTTTTCAAACAGAGAAAAAATCCGTCCGCGCACGGTCGCAGGCGATTCGCCCACGCCCGCGCGGAAGGTGACAGTTTTGCTGGGCTCAGTTTCCTGCTCATCGAGAATCTTGCAGAACAGAATGTTGATGATCTCCTGGGCGAGCGCTTCGTCGCGGGTTATGCCGGTGGTCATGCCGGCAAGGTGGTTGCGCAGGTCGCGGAAGACGGATTTCAGATTGGACGGCTTCTTAAGGTCCTTGCGGGTAAAGAGCCCGATGTCTTCAATCCGCTGGCCGTGGCGCGGGATGTTGGGCAGCGTGGCGTAGGTCCGTGACCCGTCCTTGTGGTGAGCCTTACGGAGGTATTCATGCTCGTCGCCGTTGAACCACACGCCGATTTCGGCGGCGGACATGTCAAGGTAAAGCTTGAGTTGGGCAACGCCGTCCTTGCGGTTCTTCTTCTTGCACTCCGTGACGAGGAACAGTTCATCCTCAGTCTTGTTCTCGGAGCGAAACACGGCAATGTCCACGGGGTAAGACCTCTCCTCGTCGCTGGGCCGCTTGCGCACCCGGTGTTGTGGCCGGGTCTGGAGGACGGACTTGGGATAGCCGTAGTCCTCCACCAACCGGCGAGCGAACACTTGGACGGCCTGAACTTCTTCCGGCGTGGCCTTGACGGGCTGGCCGGAGACGTAATCCACGATGTAGCCGGGCTTCGGGACCTCTCCGGCTGGCTCAGCGGTTTTGGAGTTTTTGGTCATGCTGGTGTCGCCGCAATGTGTTCAGTCTGTTTTCTTGGCCGTTTTGTATCCCACGGCTTGCTCACGCAGGAGCAGGGCTGCTTTGCCCGCCGCTGGGCTGTCGCCGTGATCCAGCCAAAACCTCTCAGCCAAGCGCTTGGCCTCCATGTCCTCAAAAGGCACCTTGAAGAACTTGGCCAAGGCTTGGACTTGGTCCGCTGTTGGCAGGCGTTGGCCAAGCTCAATCTTGCTCAAGAGAGTCGAGTCCATCTCCGCTTCGCCGGCCACTGCTCTGAGCGGCAGCTTACGAGCCGTTCGCAATTGGCGCAGCCATGCTCCCAAGCTGGGTGACGTGGCCGCAGTGTAGCGATTAGACTGTGATTGTCTAGACATTGCGAGTCAACTTTACCCCGTAACGGAACCGGCGCAAGGCCGCCTTGCCGCCTTTGGAGCCATCATAGCCGACGAGAATCTTCTGAAACATAGAGCCTCACTTTCCACCGTCTGTTGCCGGTGACCCGTTCTTGCCATTGATCTTGCGCTGGTAAAGCCGTCCCCACGCCTCCATCGTGAGCACGGCTGGCTGGAACAACTTCTGCGCAATGAGCGTCGGCACAAACGCGCTCAAAATCACCACCGTCACCAGCATCGAGTATTGCCTCTGGTCAATGATCTTGTTTTGCAGCCCGAACAGCGCCGAGATCGTGCCAAACGTCAGCCCCGTGGACATCAGCAGCGCCGTGCTACCCAGGCCGCCCTCAATCATCACCGCATACACCACCGCTACCGAGGTCGTAGACAACGCAATCCCCGCAATCCACGCCTGCCGCATCGGCCATCCTAAGTGGTCATGAACGCAAATACGGTGACGTTCGTTGCGCCCAATTTGGCCTGCGGCGAGGCGCGACGAGGGAGCATATCCGCTAAGGCGAACTGGGCGAAGACCCACACGCCCAGGAAAGGCAGGAGGAATGACAAAATGCCGATGCTCAGACTGGCCCGCCTACGCTTCCTTGGCAGCCAACCGCAACGCCATCTCCGCAACGTGCGCACCCAACTTCTTGGCCGTCTCCACTCCGAGGGTGTCCGCGCTGATGTCGTCCTTCGTCGAAAGCACCGTCGCCCCCTGGAAGGCCGGCGCATTGCCCCCCACCGCGACCATCCCGAAGCACAGCATTGCCGCCTGGATTTGCTCGATTGTCAACTCCTGACCGCCGTTGCGGAATGCGCCCACCGCCACAACTCCCAGCGGCTTGTTTGCCAGCACCATCGCCGGCTCTCGCAGCGGCGCGCACCTTTCGATGAACGCCTTGCACAATGAGCTCATCCCCCGGTAGTAGGAGGGTGATCCGATGATGAGGCCGCCGAGCGCCGGGTCCTTGAGCTTCGGCAGGATGGCCGTGAAGTCGTCTTGCGGCGGCTTGGGCGAGTACCCGGCGATGCTCAGTTCGCCCAGGTCGATCAGTCCCACTTCAATGCGCGGGTCCGCGCCCTTGGCCGCGTCCAGTGCTAACTGCACTGCTTTGGCGGTCGTCATCCCTTTGCGCGGGCTGCAGGCCACACCAATGATCTTCACGGGCTTGCCCGTCGGTTCCGCTCCTTCAGCCACACCAGCGCCCAGCGCCGCCAAGCCCGCCGTCGCCAGGAAGTTTCTGCGAGTGACATTCTGTTTCATATGAGTTCTTTCTCCTGTTCGATTGGTTGCTCGTCCGTTTCACGTTAAGGCGCGGAGTAGATCAGCCACACCCCGCCTATCATGACCAACACCCCGCAAATCGTTTTCAGCACCGTCACACCCCTCGATTGCTCGTTCCAGTTCAGGAACCGCTGCACCACTTCCGTGAACGTGCCTGCCAGCACAATCACTGAGCAATGCCCCACGCCATAGGCCAGCAGCAGGGACGCTCCATAGACAGGCGCGGTCTTCGCCAGCTTGAAGGTCACCGCCAGCATGGGTGCCATATAGGCGAAGGTGCAGGGACCCAGCGCCACCCCGAAGATCAGCCCCAGCAGAAACGCCGCGAGCAGCCCCTTGCGTCTCATGTTCACCTGCCCCGGACCCGACCACGGCATGGGAATGACTCCCACCAGGTGCAGCCCCACCAGGAAGAATATCACCGCCACGAAGTAGTTCCCGTAGCGCCCCACGTCTCCCATCATCCGGCCCGCCGCCGCGGTGATGGCTCCAATGGCGGCGATGGTCACCAGAATCCCCACCGCAAACAGCGTCGCCGTCCCGCTCGCCCGTGCCGTGCTCACCCGCCCCTGGCCGCTGATGAATCCCACGATCAGCGGGATGCTCGCGAGGTGGCACGGGCTCAGGATGATGCTCAGGATGCCCCACACGACGGAAGCGCCCAACGCCAGCAGCGGCGCGCCTTCGACGGCATGACTCAGAGTGGTGAAGAGGGTTTCCATGCGTGAAACGTGAAACGTGAAACGTGATGCGTGAAACTTGATTACGGGAGCGGAACGTTGCCGAGGAGATCGGACCACTCTGGGCTATGAGCCAGACCACCTGGGGCAAAGACGCCATCGACTCGGTACGGCGTCGTGTCGTCGTGGAGAACCTGGCCGCGCTGCTGATGCACCATGGTCAACAGCAGCCGGATGACCTGCGTGAGGAAACGCAAGCGGTGGTCGGTGACCGCCTCGCCCAGCGCGTGGCGTCCATCGTAATACCACGTGCGGCTCTCACGGGCGGATCCCAGCGAGTACTCGTGGAACCTCGCCCGGTCTTTCGTGCTGGCCCGGGAGTAGCCTTCGGACAGGTTCGCGCCAATCGAACCCACGGCGTCGTACAGTTGGCTGGCCAGGCCAATCGCGCGCTTGTCTTGCATCAGCTTGGTGACGTCGCGCCATGCAAGGTCCGCGGCAAACAGCGCGAGTCGGTAGGCTTCCATCTTCCACAGAGAATCCTCCGTCAGTTCCTTCGGCACAGTCTTGAGCCAGTCCGCGTAATTCATGCAGTCAGCCTTCCGCTTTCACGTTTCACGTTTCACGCTTCACTCTTCACGTTTTACGCCCTACTTGCACTCGCCCAGTTTGCACGCCTTGGCAATATGCTCCGGCGAGAGCTTCATTTTGTCTGCCAGCGCCTGCGCAATCGTGATCTGCCTCCCCGTCATCGCCGGGCGTGCCTCCAGCCACTTTTGCAGGTTGGCCTCGTTCACAAAAAATCCCTGCTTGAAGCACCCGGCTGACACCCACTTGCCATCCGGCCCCTTCTTTTGCCCAAACCAGGCAATCGCCGTCACCGGTTCCAACGACGCGATCATTCCGTTCAGCGTCCTCACCCGGATGACCTCGCCGGTCAGTCCGTCCTTGGCTTCGACTTCGATGTCTTGCTTCAGCCGTGCCGCCACGCCCATTGAGCAGTGGGTGCAGCACCCATGCCCGTGCGTCGTGCCGAACTTCACCCCGCAAGCATCCTCAGGATACACGGCCCGGTCGCAAAACGCGCAGCGCGTGGCCAGCTCCTTGGAGCGGAGCACATCCCACGCGAGAAGGTTGCCGGGGCTGGCCTGCTGTTCCTTCGTTGCGGTCTCCTTGTCGGCAAACGCTTTGATCGTCGGCCGCCCCTTGCCGTCCAGCCCGCAGAGATACATGGCCCCCGTTGCTGCCACCAGGTTGCCGCTCGCCCAATCCGTCACACTCACCTTGGCTTCTTCGGCTTTCGGGTCCGCGCCCACGATGCTCGAAAAGTAAATGAAGTAGCAGTGCGGCCCGCACAGCACCCGCTGTTCGCTCTGCCCCTTCACCACCGTCTTCGTCTTGGCGGCCACATCGCCATCGCACATGAAGCACACCGCCTCACGAGGTCGAGTGTCGGCGGCCACGGGCGTCTCGCGCACCAACCCGGCACCAACGTTTCCGCTGAGATCGACGCCCAATTCCTTCCATTTCGCGAGGATGTCCTCCTTGCCATAGAATCCTTCGTGGCGGAACAACTCCTTGCCGTTTGGCGCGAAGAAAAGCTGAGTGGGAATCAGCTTGATGCCGTACTTCTTTCCCGCCCTTCCGTTCTTCCATACGTCGATGAACTCCACGTCCATCCGCCCGGCGTACTCCTTCTTCAACTCCTGCAAAATGGGAGCCATCATCTTGCAGGGGATGCACTTGTCCGCGCCCAAATCCACCAGCTTGGGCAGGCTTCCAGCACTGCCTGTCGCGGCGAGAGCAGTATGTGATGACGCCACCACCGCCAGCGCCATCAACGTCATCGTCCAGTTGGGCTTTGTATTCATTTGCGACCTCCACTAAGCAATCAAGGTTTTGAGTTCATCGACTTTGGGAACGCGGCC
>JAXDCU010000263.1:0-3030 GCA_034677645.1 Verrucomicrobiia bacterium | reverse complement strand
ACGAACGTCACCGTATTTGCGTTCATGACCACTAAGCTCTTTGGGTCGCCGAACCCGATTGTCGCGCGCAAGGCGCAGATGATCTATCTCGACCCGCCCTACGGCATCGCGAGACCATAGTAGCTCTCCGGCGGCATGGGGGATACGACGATACGGCCGAGGACGCCAGGGAGGAGCGTCCAGGTCGGTTCGTTCAGGTTCGGTTTCACATACAAGCTGCCGCCGCTGTATTCGGAAGGCCACCAGATCAAAGCCGTTTCTCCTTCTGCCGCCACGCCCAAGGTGACGACGACCGGATCAGGCGCGGCGCCGACGGACAAGGTCAGGTCTTTCGGTCTATAGTGCGTGGCTAGTCGACGGTCGTGTCCCAGAAGGTAGAAGCCGTTTCGCGCGACGAAATCGCCGGCACAGGACCTGAAACTCATGATAGCGAATTCGGTGGCCGGCTCAGGCAGGTAGCCTGGGCTGAGTTGGACATCGATGGCGCCGCCGAGTTGGGCCTTGCCCGTGATCCGCAGATAGCTCTGGTTTGTGCCGGGGTAGGTTCCGCCGATGGTCAATTCGAGGATGCCGGCGAGCCGCTGGGTATAGTCGCCGTTGACGGTCAGACCCCCGTTGGTGCTGGCCACGCTGACCACCGCGGCATGGTTGGTCACGTCCGCCAAGAGGGCGCCCCACCCGGTGAGCCGTCCGCCCGCAAGCTCGAGTGCCGGGGTTGCTTGCAGCGTTCCGCCGGCCAGCGCGATGGAACCGCCGGGATTCTCGAAACCACCGCTGAAAGCCATCGTGCCGGCGGCGATCTCCATGGCGCCGTGGTTCACCATCAGCACTTCACAGCCTACGAAGGAATCGCCTGTCGACTTCAGGAACATGCCTTCGTTGCGGAAGATCGCGCCCGCCGAGGACGCAGTGATGAACCTGTCGTTCAATTGGACGTCGAACACGGCGCCCGCGAGGTTGTGGACAGTGCCGCCAATGCTCAGACTGCCGTACGGTTGCCAGGCGATCATGCCGGCGTTGGTGAGGCTGCCGACAACGTACTTGACGTAGTTGCCACCGCTACGGATGGACAACTCGCTGTCCGGTGCGACCGTGATGGCCGCACCCGAGCCAATAGTCCCTCGCGACCAGGTGACCTTTCCGTGCAGCGTGGCAGTGCCCAGGAGCGTAGCTCCGTTCAGCACCAGGTTGGCGGAAGTCAAATCGCCGTCCAAGACGTTGGTGCCGGAGTTTAGGCTGGTCGTGCCCGCCCCGGTGAAGGCGCAACCGGAATGGAAGACTCCACCTTCCTCCAACGCCAACGTCCCGCCAAGCGTTTCCACAGTGCCACGGATGATGAGCGGGACGCGACAGGCGATCGCCCCCGGATTGGCCGATTTGCGGAAGACACCGTCGTTGACGACGATCGCTTGATCGCCCGCTTTCGTGATTGGGACATTGTCCTCCTGGGCCTCGAACAACCCGCCGGCGAGATTATGGAGGGTGCCACCCACGGCAAATGGGCCGTGCGGTTGCCAGGTGACGGTTCCGCCGTTGGTGAGGCAGCCGTCGAGGGACTTTGTGCGATTGCCGGGGCTGGACAGGGTTACGCGGCCGCCAGCCGTCACGGTCACCGCCGCGTTGGTGTCGATGGACCCGGACTGCCAATTCAGAACGCCAGCCAACACGACATGGTTGATGCCCGAAAGCGAGCCGCCAGAGAGCAGGAAGCACCCATTGGTACCCACGGCCCCTGTGCCGTTTAAGGTCAGAATCTTGCCGGCGGTTGCGATGGTCTGGGTGCCGGAGTCGCCCCCGACAATCAAGCCGGCGATCGTGGGGTTGGCGTTCAATGTGAGCACGTAGGTGCCTGGACTAGTAATAGCGGCGACATCAGTGTCGGCTGGCACCTGGTTTGGGCTCCAGTTAGCCGCACTGTTCCAACTGCCGCCGCTGGTGTTGGTCCAGGTGATGAGGTCGGCACGAGACGTCAAAGCCACGATGAACAGGCAGCAGGCAAGAGCCTGAAGGGGTCGGCGACAGCACATGTTCGGAGGGTGCCCGAAGCCCTGCCGCCGCGCAAAGGAAAACCTGGGCGTTGAACGTTGAACTACAGTGCGAGAGAATGATTGACTGGGCTAGGTTTCTGAGTAGGCTAGGCACAGTAGGTAAAGCGGGATCGAGTATTGGAGCCGGCGCGGTCGGGGACTGTCTGGTGGAGGGGAAGAAGGAATGCCTGGCGAGCCAACCTGCACCGGCAATGCAGGAAAACACTCAACCGAACTCTGGAGACAGATATGAAAGCACTGATTCGCACTATATCGCGCATAGCACTCGCCGTCGTCGCCGGCCTTGGCTTCCTGACGCTACTACAGGCCGGAGACCGCGGGGCGGCGGTGTGGGACACGGACCATCCGACCGTCCGAGGCGTCATGGTTCTCCAAGAATTCATCACGCCCGAAGTCATGGACTGGCCGGGCGTCCTGGGGACGGCCGTGGGTGTCGAGGCCGACGAGGAACCTGGCTTGGTGGTTTACGTGGACGAGGCGGCGCCGTTGAAGTCAGAGATCATTCGCTCATTTCCGCCAAAGCTGCGTGGGATTGCGGTGAAGGTCCATGTGACCGACAAGTTCCGCGCCTTCGCCAAGCCTGTCAAACCAACCCCAGTGGATCACAAAGCGAAGCAGACACCGCCGATTAAACTCGGCACATCCGGTGGCTGGGGTCTGGACCTTGCGAACGGTTACTGCTGCGGAGGCACTCTGGGATCGCTGATTCAGGTCAATAGCATACAGTACATACTTAGCAACTACCACGTCTTTGAGTCTGATATTGTTGCTGGTGGCAACGGTATTGTGGCCACGACCGGAAACCCGGTCATTCAACCTGGCCTGATCGATGTGGGGTGCTACGCCGCGAACGCACAGAGCGTCGCCGCACTGGTCACGTGCAGCTCACTGCCGAACAACAATGTGGACTGCTCAGTCGCTCAGGTCAGCCCGGGGATGGTGGATTCGACTGGCGCCATTCTCGAAATCGGCACGATATCCT
>JAXDCU010000262.1:0-6532 GCA_034677645.1 Verrucomicrobiia bacterium | reverse complement strand
AACCGATCTGCGGCCGGCGTCGTGAGTCGATGTCCACCCGGCCAAAAGCGCCGATGAATCGGCGCACTCCAGGCGCTTCGCGCGGTTGGACGCTGCGAGCACCAAATCGCGCCAGCGTTTGGAGATGCGTGCGCTTCAGCGCCGCTTTCCGAGACACGGTTCATGAGGAGCCTCCTTGTTCCTGTGAACACGCTTTGGGGCCATGAACCTTGCGGTTGGGCGACGCTCCCGCGGAGCCGGGCCGCGATATACCGCACAGGCTGTGAGCGGCTCGGCTGTCGCCTCGCCCTACCGGGGAATGCATCTGGTTCATGGGGAGCTTTGATGACAAGCGGGTTGTCACGCATCGGGACCATGAACGCGGCCGCCGGTTCATGGGGAGAGACTCCGGCGCCGGCAAAAAGCAATACTGGCATATTCCTTTGCTCAGCCCCATTATCTCTCGGAAAAGGCATGCCTTGACCGGTAGTGCTCCGTGTTGTCGCGCGGAGCAAGTTCCATGGGCGCGATGAAGCGACAATGCTTGTGACTCGCCGCGGATTGCCAGCACTGCCGGGCAGTGGCCGCTGAATGAAACTGTTGGTTTTTGCCCACACACCGCCGCCGGTGCACGGCCAGAGCGTGATGGTGGAGCTTATGGTCGAGGGTCTCGGTGGCGACTGCCGCCGAAGGGCGCCGACGGCGTCGGAGACAATGGCTCGGGTCAGATCGGCATCTGACTTTGAGCTTTTTCATGTCAACGCCCGACTCTCCTCGGATTTGGCGGACGTGGGACATGTGCGACCGGGCAAGGTTCTCCGACTTCTCGGATACTGCGGGCAGGCGCTGCGCATCCGATTCCGGGAAGGCGTGACAGCGATGTATTACGTGCCTTCCCCGCCTCGGCGGTCAGCGCTTTATCGCGACTGGATTGTGATGGTGTTGTGCAGGCCTTTTTTTAGCGAACTTATACTGCACTGGCACGGGGTTGGACTGGGGCAGTGGCTGGAACAGCAGGCTACCGCGATTGAGCGGTGGGTAACGAAAGCTCTCCTGGGCCGCGCAAGCCTGTCGATCGTCTTGTCGCGCTACAACCAGGGAGACGCAGCCGTCCTGGCGCCAAAGAAGATGGCTGTGGTTGCCAACGGCCTGCGGGACCCGTGCGTCGATTACGCCCAGACAATCGCGACGCGACGGTTTCATCGAGCGGCGGCACGGCGAAAACTGCTGCAAGGCGCCGCGTTGACGAAGGAAGAACTGCGCTTGGCTGGCGAAGATGTCGGGACTGTCCGGGTCCTGTTCCTGTCACATTGCACGCGGGACAAGGGGCTGTTCGACGCGATCGAGGGTGTGCGATTGGCGAATCGCCAGATGGCGGATCGGGCCCCGCGGCTTGCGTTCCGGCTGACTATTGTTGGCTCTTTCCTGCGCGCTGACGAGCGAGCCGATTTTGAAAGGGCGTTGGCTGAGACAGGCTCTGGTTCATGGTTGCGTTATTTGGGTTTCGTTGGCGGGCCGGAGAAGTGGGTGTTGTTCAGGGAGGCGGACATTTTTTGCTTTCCGACCTATTTCGCCTTTGAAGGACAGCCAGTGAATCTGATCGAGGCCATGGCTTTCGGATTGCCAGTCGTTACTACGCGATGGAGGTCAATACCGGAACATCTTCCGGACGGCTACCTTGGCCTGGTCGAGCCAGAACAGCCCGCGCAGGTCGCCGCCGCCTTGCTGGCTGTGGCTGGCGAGGACGGCTCGCTCTTTCGCGGCATCTATGAACGGCAGTTTTCCCGCGTTGAGCACATCGAACGACTAGCTGCCGCGCTGCGAAGCGCCTGCTCAGGTGACTGACCTCGACGAAGGGAATCGGAAAGGTGGCTTCAATGACGCATGGGCTCAACTCTCCTCGTAACACGCTCAGACATCCAGTTCTCGGCAAGTTGACAAGTAGCGTGGCAATCTTCTCCGTCCTGGCGGTCTGCTGCGCCGTGGCGCGCGGTCTGGGAATAGACGACCTTCGCTGCGAATACAGAGTTGACCCGGTAGGCATGGACAAGCGCGAGCCGCGTTTGAGTTGGACTTTGACCGGTGGGAAACGAGGCGAAGGTCAAAGCGCCTATCGGGTGCTCGTGGCTTCGTCACCACGGTTGATTCGGAGCCACAAAGGCGACTTGTGGGACTCGGGCAAAGTGATGTCGGACCAGACGGTCCATGTCGTGTACGCGGGACGGCCACTGGTTTCACGTCAACGCGTTTGGTGGAAGGTGCGCGCGTGGGACCGAGATGGGCGAACAACGTCCTGGAGCGCGCCAGCTTCATGGTCGATGGGTCTGCTCGATCCAGGCGACTGGCAGGCGGAATGGATTTCCGATCCCGATGCCGCGTCCAAGCCAAGCCCCAGCGGGCCACTTAACGGCTATCACACCCAGTTCGCGCCGCGATCCGAGGAGACCAAGTGGGTGGCGATCGATCTTGGGAGGATGCGAGCAATAGACGGTGTGCGGCTGTTTCCGGCGCGGCCCTACGATTGGCAGCCTGACACGCCGGGATTCCTTTTCCCGCTCCGGTATCGTGTCGAGGTTTCAGATGATGTCACCTTCACAAACGGGCGTGCAGTGTCGGATCAGTCGATGATCGACCAGCCCAGTCCCGGGACAAACGCGACGACACTTCATTTCACGCCAGCCACCGGCCGATTCGTCCGGCTGAGTGTCGATCGCCTTCGGCGCCGCGATGCGAACCAACATGCATTCGCGCTGGCCGAGCTTGAAGTCCTGTCAGGCAACACGAACGTGGCCCGATGCGCAACCGTGACCGCTCTGGACTCGATTGAGACAAGCTCATGGGCGGCGGCGAACCTCACGGACGGCGTTGCGACTAGTGTTCCGCCATCGAGTGTTCGCGGGCCATTGCCGGCATCATTGCTCCGAAAGCCATTCAGTGTGGCGGGCTCCGTTCAGCGGGCCACTGCCTACGTCACGGCGGACGGTTTGTATGAGTTACTCTTGAACGGCCAGCGGGTCGGACGCAATCTCCTCGCGCCCGAGTGGACCAACTACCGGCTCCGTAGCCAGTACCAAACCTATGACGTTACCACCCTGGTGCGCCGTGGCGAGAATGTCGTTGCCGCGCTTCTGGGCGAGGGTTGGTATGCGGGGAATCTGATGGCTGTGGGCCGCTTCAACTACGGCCATTGCCCGCGACTGCTATTACAGCTCGATATCGAGCAAAGCGACGGGACCAGACAGGTGATCAAGAGCGACCAGAGCTGGCGGGGCACAATTGACGGCCCGATCACGTCCGCCGGCATCTACGATGGCGAGCGCTACGATGCGGGCAAAGAACGGCAGGGCTGGGATGCGCCTGGGTTCGACGACCAGGCCTGGAAAGCCGTGGTCGCCGCGCCGCGCGACGGGCACGCGCTTGTGTGGCAGCCAAACGAGCCAATTCAGATCGTGCGCGAACTAGTTCCCGTGCGGTTGATGGAGCCACGCCCCGGCGTTTACGTGTTCGACCTGGGTCAGAACATGGTCGGATGGTGCCGAATCGAAGCCTCCGGCAAGACTGGACAGGTGGTCACAATCCGCCACGCCGAAATGCTCAACGAGGACGGAACGATATACACGGCCAACTTGCGGGGCGCCGCTCAGACTGATTCTTACACGCCGCGGGGCGATGGCGTGTTTGTGTTTGAACCGCGTTTTACGTACCACGGCTTTCGGTTCGTCGAGGTGAGCGGTTTGGCGGCTCCACCCACACCGCGAGCGGTCCGAGGTTTGGTGTTCCATTCGTCCGCGCGGTCGGTTGGCCGTTTTGCGTGCTCGGACTCTTCGCTGAACAAACTCATGGAGAACATAGTTTGGACACAGCGAGGCAACCTGATGAGCTCGCCCAACGATTGCCCCCAGCGCGACGAGCGCTTCGGGTGGATGGGCGACATCCAGGCGTTTGCTCAGACGGCTATGTTCAACATGGACCTGGCGGCGTTTTGCACTAAGTGGCTCCAGGACGTGCGCGATGACCAGTCCGCCGACGGCCGTTTCCCTGATTTCGCGCCACACCCGGGAAAGCCCGACGCGCAGTTCTCCGGCGCGCCGGCCTGGGCTGACGCGGGCGCGATTGTCCCGTGGCGTGTCTGGCGGAATTACGCGGACTCGCGGCTGCTTGATCAGCATTTCGACGCGGCACGACGTTGGGTCGATCACGTGCACATGACTAATCCGGACCTGATCTGGACCAAAGGCCGCGGCAACGACTACAACGACTGGCTCAACGGCGACTGGATTCGACAGAGCGGCTGGCCCACGAACGGCGGTTCAGTGCCCAAACCCGTGTTCGCCACGGCTTTCTTCGCGCACTCCGCGGGATTGGTTGCGCGAATGGCCGAAGTAACGGGCCGCGGTGAAGAGGCAAAGCGCTACGGCGCGCTTGCCGACCAGATCAAGTCCGTTTTCAACAAGGCGTTCGTTGCCGAAGACGGCCGCGTTGATGGCGATACCCAGGGAGGCTACGCGCTGGCGCTTGGTTTTGATCTGTTGCCAGAGCGCTTGCGACCAAAGGCGGCCCAGCGTCTTGTTAACAACATTCACGCCTGCCAGGACCATCTCTCGACCGGTATCCAGACAACTCACCGCGCGATGATTGAGTTGGTGCGCGCTGGACATGAAGACCTCGCATGGCAACTGCTCACAAATCGCACGTTCCCATCGTGGCTCTACATGATTGACAACGGAGCGTCCACTGTCTGGGAGCGATGGGACGGATACGTCAAAGGGCGCGGATTCCAGGACGCCGGCATGAATTCGTTCAACCACTGGGCATTCGGCGCCATTGGTGAATGGATGTGGAGATACATCGCCGGCTTGAATCCTGACGACGCCGCACCCGGTTGGAAGCACTTTGTCATTGATCCCCGCCCGGGCGGCGGTGTGACGTGGGCGCGGGGCGAGTATGATTCGATCCGCGGCCGGATCGTCAGTCAATGGCGTCTCAGCCGCGGGGTTTTCACTCTCAACGTCACGGTGCCGCCCAACACGAGTGCGGACATTCGACTGCCGACCAGCGATGCCGGCGACGTGTTCGAGAGCGGCAAGCCATGGCGGAAGGCTCGTGGCGTGTCGCTGGTTCGCAGCGGGGCAGCGGAGGTGGTTCTTCGCGTCGAGGCCGGCACTTACTCCTTTCGCGCGCGAATGCAGTTGTGAAGTGGCAACCCAATCGTCTCATGGCGTTTGGATGGCAGGGTGTGGCACGGGCTGGCGCGCTTGATCTCGTGTTGGTCAGCACATGGCCGGGCTACCCACGCGACAGCGCCATGGCCGTGGAGATGGCGGTAGCCGCCGTGCTTGGGCAGGAGGCGAGCAACTGTCAACTGGAAGTGGCACGCGCCGATTGCATGCGCGCGACTTCGCGCGATTTCCTACTTTCCAGACTCCTGGAGCGCGAGCCACATCGCCCGGAAATAGCGCATGACACGGAGCGGGTCCTGGCTCTCGCCAATCTCGGCAAGACAGTAGCCGCCAAATCCGATCTCGTTCAGCCGCGTCAAAAGCCTTCGCCACGGGTACTCGGCAAGGTAAAGGTCACGCATGTGGACAGCGAATATCTTGTGCGTTAGCAGGTCGAAATTGTGGTCAAGACCTTGACCTTCGAGGTCCGTCTGATTCGAGTTCCAGCACACCCCAACGTTGCGGTGGTCCGCGACATCCATGATCGTGCGGATGTGCGGGATCAGGGCGGTCCCGCTTCCGTGCACCTCGAGCCGGATTTGCTGGCCATGGTCTTCAGCGAATTCGCCCAGTTCGCGCAGGGCGCGCCCTATTTGTTCGAGCGTCTTCTCGACGGGCACCTCGGTGGGGAGGCCATTGGGGCGCACCTTGACGCCCGTGGCGCCGACGTCGTGAGCGAGGACGATGTATTCCTTGGTTGCTTCGATGTCTTTCTTGAGCTTGGCGGTGTCAGGAGTGTGGTAGTCGAATGCGCTGCCCAAGCCCATCAATGCCACCTTCGAGTCTTTGAACTGCTTGCGGACATCGTCCCGTTGCGGCTTTGTCAGCGTCACCTCGACGCCGTGCGCGTGCGTGGTTCGCAGTTCGACGCCTTCGAAACCTGTCTGCTCGCAGTTGCGGATAATCGTTGGCACATCCCAGTTCTTCGCCAGGTTGTAGGTGACCAGGCCAAGTCGCATTCGCCGAGAAGACTGAGAGGGAGCTGCATCGGCGGCCAATGCCGAAGCGGCGCCCGCGCCGGTCTGGATCAAGCCCGCAAAGCAAACTCCGATTCCAGCGCGTTTGATGAAACCGCGGCGTGTCGAGCCAGTTGCGTGGGGGAAAGGGCGAGGTGTCGTCGAATTCATGAAATCGAGCATGGCTTGAAACCCACGGCCTGTCAAAGGCGCCACGCCCAACCGATCGGGGGCTGCACCATTCAGTGACCGGGCCTGAACAACCGAGACACACCCGGTTTTCGAGTTGTGGTGGGTGCTTGGCGGTCTTTTGCCTGCTTCAGGGCGCGGATCAAGAGGTATAGCGGTTGCCAGGCGTTTGTTCCTTCCATCACGGCA
>JAXDCU010000261.1:0-3645 GCA_034677645.1 Verrucomicrobiia bacterium | reverse complement strand
GTACCGCAAGAACTACCCACTCTGGGAAGTGCTCGACTTCGCGGCGCGCGAAGGCTTCGACGGAATCGAATTGGTCCAAGGCTGGCCGATGGGCAATTACCCGGCCAGCGGTGAGGCTGAGCGCATCGCCGCGCTCCGTCGTCTCTACACCAGCTTCGGCTTGCAGGTGTTCTCGATTCAAACCGGCGCTGAGGGTGCGTTCGACCCGGACGATGAGGCGCGCCGCCGCTGGCTTGGCGAGTTCCGTGACTGGGCCACGTTAGCGCGGCAACTGGGCTGCAGTTGCATTGGGCTGTGGCCCGGCGGCCAGCTACGGGGGCAGAGCCTCGATCAGGCCATCGACCGCCTGAGCCGCTCGTTTCACGAGGTTGGCGCGATCGCCGCCGACCTCGGCCTGATCGCCGCGTTTGAGATCGAGCCGCCGTTCGTCTTCAATAGCGAGGAGCATTTGCGTCGTATCCACGCGCAGGCGGATCACCCCGCATTGAAGATCATATACGATCCGAGCCACTTCGATCTCATGAACGGCTCTTCGGGCAGACCACACGAACTTCTCGGCCGAGTAGGCGTCGCCAACATCGGCTATGTCCATCTAACCGACACCGACGGCACGCTGCGCGACGGCGGCACATCCAAGCACCTGCCCTGCGGCGACGGCCACGCCAACATCGGCGAGTCGCTCCGCGCTTTGCTCGCGGGCGGCTTCCGCGGTTGGATTATGATCGATGCCTGGGAAATCCCCGACCCCTACGACGCTTGCGTCAAAGGCAAGCGAATGCTCGATGCCGTGGCTGGCGGCCCGGACCGTTAGCCGGGCCAGGGTTCATGCCCGCAGAAGCGCACAGGTAGTGCTCGACAAGTGACTTCATGCCGAAAGCATGGCGTGATTCAGTTGACTTGTGCCGTACGAAATGCCTTCCAAACGAACGCCGTTCGACGTAAACGTCAATTCGCGCGCCATGCGTTACATCGGAAGCCCATCACGAGGTAGAAGCCGGAGAAGGGCCGTATCGTCGCCGCCGGTCCGGAAACCGAAACGGCCCGCCAGCGGTGTCACGTATTCGGTTCCCGCTGCCCTGCATTGTCGCTTGCAGGATGAGGCTCTAGCAGAAGGGAAGACAGCAGCAGCACTGATGACGGAGCTGCTGGAGGCGGCCGTCGCGCAAAGGCAGCACAGGCTCTCCTCAGCGCCACATCCAGCAGAGCCGAGTTACTTGTCTTCGGAGCGCGCGAGGTTGCACAAGAAGTTCAGCGGTCGCCTGGTAATCAATCCTCTACTGACTCGCAAACTCGTGTCTTTCCAGGCCAGCAAGGGCGCGCGGTTCTACCGCTGGCTCAAGTACAAGGAAGCGTTCTCACCTGAGCTGGTCGACTACCTTCTGGATTGCCTGAACATCGCTCGCAGCGAATCGGCTTGTCTCCTGGATCCGTTTGCCGGGACCGGAACGGCTTTGACCCGCGCTAGCGCCCGGGGCTGGAAGGCCACGGGGATCGAATTGCTTCCTGTTGGGGTTCATGCGCTCCGCGCCAGGTTCGCGGCTGACCGTGTGGTCCCCGATGTATTCAGTCAAGCTCTGGATCGCTTGAGAGTCCTGGACTGGAACAAGCCAAAGACAGGATGGAGCTTTCCTCACTTGCGGATCACACAAGGCGCATTCTCCCCGTCCACCGAGTCGCAGATGTCGGCCTATCTCCGGTTCCTCGGCACAGTCGCGGACGCGGATGTGCGTTTTCTCCTGTGGTTCGCTTGCCTCTCAGTGTTGGAAGAAGTGAGTTTCACGCGGAAGGATGGGCAATACCTTCGGTGGGATTCACGTTCAAACCGCGCATTGGGCCGCCCGTTCGACAAAGGCGCGATACCTCCCTTCAAGGAGGCGATTCGCCAGCGTCTGGGAGAGTTTCTTGATGACCTTCAAAGGCGGAACGGAGCCAGATTCTCCCGGAATGTTGAGGTGATCGAAGGTTCCTGCCTCATAGAATTGCCAAAGTTGCCGGAGTCGAATTATGACGTTGTTCTCACCTCGCCACCCTACTGCAATCGCTATGACTACACGCGCACCTACGCGCTCGAATTGGCGTTCTGTGGCAGCAGCGAGAATGGCATCCGGTCGCTGCGTCAGACACTTCTATCCGCAACAGTAGAAAACAAAAGCAAGAGGGCCGAGCTCAGAACGCTTTACGCCCAACTCGGCGCAGGCAGTCGCTATAGTGCGATTGAGGAATGCTACGAACAACAAGCGGCTTTGAAGGAGGTGCTCGGCCTGCTCATCGCGGCGAGAGAGCGGGACGAGTTGAGCAACCCGAATGTGCCCGATCTTGTCGCAAACTACTTCGCGGAGATGGCGCAAGTGGTGTTCGAGCTCGCGCGGGTGTTAAGGCCGGGCGGACATGCCGTCATGATTAACGACAACGTTCGGTATCATGGAGAAGAGGTTCCAGTGGACCTGATCCTCTCCGAGTTCGCTGAGTCGGCGGGCTTGGTGGTTGAGAAGATTTGGGTTCTGCCCCGTGGCAAAGGCAACAGCAGCCAGCAAATGGGGCGCTGGGGCCGGCAAGAACTTCGGAAGTGCGTGTACGTTTGGAGGAAGACCTGAGCCGTGAAGGAGGCCTTCCGTCTGCATCTGAAGTCAGCAAGGGAGCTGGAAACGCCCCGTGAAGCCTATCGAGCCGGTTTTGTTGCCCTTGCACTCGAAAGAAACCACCGCGCTACGCCGTTCGTGGAAAGAGCGCGAGCGTTGAAAGCCGCGGCTTCACACGCAAAGAGAGCCGCGGATCTTTTGGAGATGGATGATATTCAGTCTGCGCTGCTGACCGCGGCAGGTGTGTCTGACAAAGCCGCATCGCACTTAGAGGAAACTGACAAAAGGCAAGCCATAAGCGGACTCATCAGAGAGTTCCTTGAACCTGCCGGCCCCGCCTTCGTCGAGGAGTTGGTGTATCGGTTCCTGCTGACGCGTGGTGACACGATCGGCGGATCAATGCGCAATTTGGGAGGTGTGTTGGCTCAACAAAAACTTACCCGCTCGGTCATTGCCCATCTGAAGAACGCTGGAAAGTCTTACCGCTGGCTCCATACCCAAATTGGCGAGTGGGGCGATCCGCCCGAAGATGAAACCGGAATCGAAGTCCATCTGCGGGGATTGGCTTGGAGCATCGGGGTTTCTTCTCGCACGCTTTACTACAACGTTACCGTCCCCGTTTCTGGCAGTCACGTGGACCTGAGCGTGCTCAACTGCGGACCTGAGACCTTGAACCGCGAAATCCTGAAATCGCCGGCCTCGTTCATCGCTCTGGGTGAATTGAAAGGTGGCATTGACCCGAACGGCGCTGACGAACATTGGAAGACCGCGCGCACGGCATTGAGTAGGATCAATGAAGCCTTCGCCCGGAACCAACTTCGTCCGCACACCTTCTTCATAGGCGCCGCGATCGAGCCAAAGATGGCCAAAGAGATGTGGAGTTTTCTCGAAAGCGGCATAATCGAAAATGCGGCCAACTTGACCAGCGAAATCCAGGTTGCCTCGCTCACGCGGTGGCTTTGCTCTCTGTAAAAGGTGGACAGCTAAGTGGTCATGAACGCAAATACGGTGACGTTAGTTGCGCCCAATTTGGCCTGCGGCGAGGCGCGACGAGGGAGCATATCCG
>JAXDCU010000260.1:0-2625 GCA_034677645.1 Verrucomicrobiia bacterium | reverse complement strand
CCGACTATCCGGTCGGCTACTCCTATGACGATTACGGTGCCCTCGAAACCATGACCACTTGGCGCACCGAGGGAAACCAGAACACCGCCGCGGTCACCACCTGGGTCAACGATCCCGCCACGGGTTTGCTCAAGGCGAAGTTCTATCAGGGCCAAACCGCGCAAGCCCCGGCATGGGACTACGAATACCATGCCGACGGCCGACTTTCGAAGCGCACCTCCCTGCGCGGCATCGTCACCGATTACGACTACACGGCATTTGGAGACCTCGAATCGATCACCTACTCCAACGACGACAGCCTGACCCCGGATGTGGTCTATTCGGACCACGACCGGTTGGGGCGGCCGGGCGCAGTCACAACCGGCGGCGACGAGGCCAGCCTATCATACGATCCGGTCAGCGGCGCGGAGTCCATCGAGTACGATGGCGCCCACGTGGCCTTGCCCGGCGTTTCGGTGATGGCCGGGGCTGCCGATGCCGCCGGCCGCCCGACCGGTTTCGAGGTCAAGATTGGCCAGACCGCCGTCCACGCCAACGCGCTCGACTACGACCCCGCCCAAGGCCTTCTTGACGAGGTGGCTTCCGGCGCGGGCACCACCTCTCTGTCGTGGTATCCGGGTTCCACCATCCTCAAGCAGTCCGTCACCACCGCCTCGGGCAACGTCGTGCGCCGCGAAACGCGGGTGGTCGATGTCGCCGGCCGCATCACCGGCGTCCACACCTCCACGGGCTCGGGTCAATCGATCAACACCGTGGCCGCATCCGGCTACACGCTGGATGCCCTAGGACGCCGCGAAACCGCCCGCCGCGAGGACGGCTCGACTTGGTCCTACGGCTACAACGCCCGCTCGGAAGTCACCTCTGGTCAGAAGAAACTGGCGGGCATGGGTGAAGGGGAAGTTGCGGCTGGCCTGAGTTTCGACTACCTATATGACGACATCGGGAATCGCCAATGGGCCAAGTCCGGCGGCGACGAGGCCGGTGCCAACCAGCGGCAGATCAGCTACACGCCCAACTCCTTGAACCAATACGACACCATCGCCAATCCCCGCTCGCTCGACGTGCTGGTGCGCGCCCCGGAGGAGACGATTTCGGTGACATCGACCGGCAACACCGTCACCTACGACCACCAATTCGATTACAGTCACCACAGGGCCGAGATCACATCGTCATCCAACAACCCGCAGTGGGTTGCGGTGAACTATACAGAGGGCAGCGAGACCACCGAAGGCCACATGTGGCTGCCCGCAGCCGAAGTCGAGCCGCAATACGACGATGACGGGAACCTTGAAAATGACGGCCGATGGGAGTGCGCGTGGGACGGAGAGAACCGCCTGGTCTCGATGCAGCGGTCGGCATCGGTGGGGCCAAACCTCCGGCTTGAGTTCCACTATGACCACCGCAGCCGGCGCATCGCCAAGAAGGTGATCGACCTCGCCAACAGCAACGCGGTCATCAGCGACCTGCGCTTCGCCTGGGACGACTGGAACATGGTGGCGGAGTTCACGCCGTCTGGTGAATCGCTGGCCGTCGTGCGTACCTACACATGGGGACCGGATTTGTCCAACGCCCTGCAAGGCGCGGGAGGCGTCGGTGGCCTGTTAGCAGTGACCGTCCACGACACGCAAACGGCCACCTACTACCCGGCCATGGACGGCAACGGCAACATCATCGCGTGGTCCGATTTGACGGGCACCACCCGACGCCGCATCGACCACGATCCCTTCGGGGCCGTGGTGACGGTCGAGGATTCCGCGACACCGATGCCCGCCATCCCGTTAGGTTTCTCCACCAAATACACCGACCCCGAGACGGGCCTGGTCTACTACGTCTTTCGCTATCTCGACACCCTGACTGGCCGCTGGCGCTCGATGGACCCGATTGGGGAGCGGGGCGGGAAGAACTTGTATGGGTTGGTTGGAAATAATGGGTTGTCTTCGATTGACTTACTTGGGTTAGCTTGGGTCAGCTTAAGCTCACCTGCGGTCGATTTGACCAGTGGCCGACTTCTGGGCGATGACGATATGGCAAACATGCTATGGAACACACCCGGTTCTACCTGGCCAACGGACTTCAAGCCATCCGAGCCGATCACACGAATACTCCATAAGGTTGAAGGGAATTCCGTGGAGGAGGGATTTACCTATCAAGACGGCATTCCCAAGGTCGAAGTTGAGGAGAATTGCTGTATTCGGGTTGACGCACAGCATTTCATCGGCGAGGTCAGAATATACTCAGATCGCGGAATATTCGGGCATTCGTTTCCAACTGTGCTCGCTCACGAGATGATGCATATTCGGGCGTATTACAATAGACTAAAGGCCATAGTTGATAGTTACAACACTCGACCCCAGCCTTGCTACGAGTCAATGGGGGTTGCGCAATCAAAAGCGAAGGAATGGCGCGATGAGTTCAAGAAGGTATTTAGGGAGGCACTCAGTGCGGAAGGCAATCATTATCAGGGCGATGGCTATGGAACCCCCGGCAAGGACGAATATCCAACCTACACGGGCAAGAACTTTTGAGAAGGAGGACGCCCATGAAACGCTGCACTCCCACAAGGTCACTGATGCTGGTGCTTTCAGTTCTTGCTGCAAGCATTTTGGTCCGGTTAGTCGTTAGCAT
>JAXDCU010000259.1:0-7987 GCA_034677645.1 Verrucomicrobiia bacterium | reverse complement strand
GGCCGTGGCGGGCGGGCTTGTTTACACATGTTCGTTGGGGGCGGGGTTTCCCAACCTGCGCACCGCCCCCACGGCGTTCTCCAGGCGGCTTGTGATATTCACCTCGCGGCCGAAAACGGTGTAGTTTGAGATGTGAGATTCCGAACCCATGAAGCCGGCGGTCACGACGCCGGAGTTCATCGCGCTGCCGACGCGCAGGATTGGCAGCAAGTCCAAGGGCGCCTTGCCCGCGGACTTGCGGGCCATGTTCTCTTGCTGGCGTCTTTCGTTTTCCGCCAGGCGCTCGTTGTTTAGCGAATGAACCGCGCGATGAATCGCGATAGCCGCATTGACTCCAGCCAGGGCATGGTCTTCGTTTGCCACCGGCGCGCCCCAGAATGCCATCACGCAATCCCCAATGTACTTGTCCAGTGTCCCGTCATGAGCCTTGACGAGGTCGGCGATCAGCGCCAGGTAAAGGTTCACAATCTCGATCGTCTCGCGGGACTCCAGATCATCCAAAGACTCCGCGGCGGGTCCTTCCAGGTGTTTGAGGCGGAGTTGAGCGAGTGTCCGCTCGTGTTGTTCCTCGACGAAGCGGGTGAAGCCGCGCACGTCGGCGAAGTAGATTGTCACTTTGCACCGCGCGCCACCGAAGGAGGTGAAAGGGCGGTTCGACACGAGGCTGAACACGCTCGGCGAAACGAGCCGGCCGAAGGCTTTGTGCATTCGCCAACGCTCATTATGTTCCACGACCATGCGCCAGCTCAGCAAGCAAACGTAAGTCATCACAACCGCGCCTCCAACTGGCCCGACAAACGGCAACCAGTATCTGTGCGCAACATATACCCAAAGCGCCAACGCACCATACAACACGCATAGGGATGCTATCGCCGCCAACCCCCACCAAGGCCTCAGCCGCCATCCAGCCAGCGCTGCCACGACGGCCATGCCAATAATCAGAAGGCATACCATACCCACTCCAGTCCGCCGAATGAAACGATCCACCAAAAGCGCGTTCGCGGTCGTCAGATGGGACAAATACAGCGGGGTGTTCTCCCCAAGCGGCGTCGGTCCCCAATCCATGGCACTCCGGCCGGCTGCCGCGTAGGCGATCAATACCATGCGTCCATGGACGTCGCTGGGAAAGGGCCGCCCGGTTTCCCTGAGCAGGTTGCCCAGGTAATACTTCGCGAAGGCTTCGCCAAACACCCGATCGCTCGGTTCTCGCTGGGGTCGTCGGATGTTCCAATCAATGTAAAAGCGATTGGCGGAATCCACCGGGATGACACGCCGGAGGCCCGCGCGATTCGTCAACACAATGCGGCCAGGTTCAACCCGGGCATGGTCGAGATCGAGGCCAAGTGCCGAAGCCGCCATCACGATGCCGAGGTGCCAAACGCGTTGCCCCTGGTCTTTGTCGTCTACAAATGCCGTGGCTTTGCGATACACGCCGCCAATCGAGCCGCGACCACGGACACCGTCGTGCCCCACGGCCAGTGCGTTTGTGCGGAACAGATCAGGCACCTGCGCCAGCTTGATGTCAGTCGGACTCAGGTGGGCGGGCGGAGTGGCAAGGACGACATTGCTCGCCTCGGCCAACTTGCGTGCGAAGTACTCGTCCGACGAGAGCCCATCGACCCTGTTCTCGACGTAATCGCGGTTAAGTTCCAGAAAGAACAAGTCCATGGCCACTACAATTGCCCCCTGGGCTTTCAATTCCTGCACTACCCGGCCATATATGCCGCGCGGGAGAGGGAAAGTGTATTGACCGAACTCGGCTTGATTGAGGGTGTCGAGGCTAGGTTCATCGAGCTCGATCACCGCCAGATTCGTGGCCAACGGAAAAGGGAATCGCAGCGCCGCTTTGGCTCGCAGATCGAATGTGAGCAGCTCAAGCCTCTCGAAGAAACCGGCCCAGAGGACCGCGCACAACACTGCTACAACGCCCGCGGTGATCCAGCAAGGCAGCAATTTGATCAGCCGCTCCTGCACTGAGCCACTCAAGCAAAGCAGCGATGCACCGACAAGCCAAAACCATCTCGTCCTCAGGCACGCGCATCTTGCTTCTTGCGGTCGGGTGCGGATGAACACACCGATCCCAGGCAAGATGGACATGCTAAAGGTAACGGTGACGCATGCTCTTTCTCCTTTCGCGCGGCGCTACTGTTCGGCATGCTGCGCGTATGTCGGCAGTGGTGGCGATTGTTGGACGGCCCAACGTGGGCAAGTCGGCCCTTTTCAATCGGATTTCGGGGCGCCGTATCGCCATTGTCCACGACCAGCCGGGCGTGACCCGCGACCGCATCGCGGCCGAGGCCCAATGGCGAGGCTACCGGTATACGCTCGTTGACACGGGGGGAATCGGGCTCGCGCCGGGCGAGAAGGTGGCTGACACCATTCTGGCTGCCGCGATAGAGCAAGTCCGGCTCGCGATAGATGAGGCGAATGTCATCGTCCTAGTGGTGAATGTTCAGGAAGGACTTGTCCCGCTTGACCGCGAGGTTGCTGGCCGGCTGCGGATTGCCGGCAAGCCGGTGCTCGTGGCGGTGAACAAAACTGACAATGCCGACGCCGAGGCGGGCGTGGGGGAGTTTGCCGAGCTTGGTTTTGAGAAGCTCTTGCCGGTCTCGGCGATTCACGGGCACGGCGTGAATGCGCTGCTGGAAGCCGTGGCGGATTATTTGCCCGCGGAGGCCAAAGCCGCCACGCTTTTCGCGCCCGATGGCGCCGCGAGGCCGCTCAAGCTTGCCGTTGTGGGGCGCCCGAACGTGGGGAAATCTTCGCTGATCAACGCTCTGATCCGAACCAACAGGCTGGTCGTGAGCCCGGTGCCTGGGACGACGCGTGACGCCGTGGACGTGCCGTTCAGCATCGAGAACGACGGCATGCGGGAGGACTATGTCCTGATTGACACGGCTGGTCTGCGGAAGACTCGGCAAGTGGCCGACTCGATTGAGTTCTTCAGCGTCAAGCGAGCCGAGCACTCGATCGAACGATGCGATCTGGCGCTGTTCGTGCTCGATGCTGAGCACGGCATCCTCGAGCAGGACAAGAAGATTGCCGATCTGATCGTTGCGGCTCACAAGGCCTGCGTGGTGATCGTGAACAAGTGGGATTTGTTCAGTGGCGAGGTGGCTCGGGCGCAAGCTGCCCACGCTGCCCGTCACAGAGTGCGATCGAAAAACTCGCCGGACGGCAAACCCGTGGATGCCACGCTGGCGGATTTTGCACGCTGGGTGCAGGAGAGGCTATTTTTTCTCGACTATGCGCCAGTAGTCTTCACTTCCGCGCAGGAGAGCCTGCACCTGGGCAGGGTATTGGATGCCGTGCGATACGTGGCTGCTCAGTTGCGACAGGAGGTCCCCACCTCACTACTGAACAGAACTCTTCATGACGCCATCGAGCGCCGCCAGCCTGTGAGTGTGAGCGGAGCGCGTCTGAGATTTTTCTATGCCACGCAAGTGAGTCATGGGCCACCCACTTTCTTGATGTTCGTGAACCGTGACGAGTTGTTCTCGCCGTCTTACGAAAAGTACCTGGCAGGCGAATTGAGACGCGCATTCGGGTTCGAAGGCTGTCCAATTCTGCTGCGGGCGCGGCCGCGGCCTAAGAGCATCCCGCCAAAACGCTCTCCACGTCGGCGGCGTCGCCGGAACGACCGACGCCCAAGACGATGATGAATGAAAGAACCTGAAATACTCTCGAACGTCCTGCGGACGATTTCGATGCAATTGCAGCTTATCCTGGTCTGCCTCGGTGGCATCGTCCTGGTGATTGTCAAGTGGCGCGCGCTGCTCGGCGCTCCTACTTGGGCTTCGGTTTGTCGAACCGCGCGCGGTAGTTGAACCGGTCGTTGGGCGCGACATCGCCGTTCAGAGTGAAGTCGCTCCAATCGCCCGTTTCAGCGATGTTGTCGGCCCACTTGAAATCGATTTGCTCGAGAGGACCATCCAACTCGAGAGCGCGCCGCGGAATCCCCAGTTCGAGTTCGTTGCCAGCGAAGCGAAGAGCTGCTTTCCCGACGCTGCGCCAGACATAGCGGCCACCGACGTTTTTCTCAATTGAGGCGCTGGTGGTTTTTGTGCCTGAGCGGTTGACCACGAAGTCATAGCCCAGCCACCCCGTGCGCGCGTTTCGGTCTAAATCGATGAACAAGAACGTCCGGGGCGGTCCTGAGGCCGGGTCGAAAGGTTCGCGAGTGCGGGCATTGAACCAGAGGTTGCGATGGTCCGCGCTGATTTTGGCGGCCACGATATCGTTGCGGCGCGACTGGTTCTCGTAAATCGTGGTTGGGTCCCAGCCGCGGTGCCGACGGCACGCCGGGTCCCCAATCGTATCCCGAAACTCAGGCTCGACCTCGCGCCAGTCATCGAACTTGCCATCGATGCGAACCGCACGTGGCGCGACTGTGAGCAGTGGCCGTGTCCCTTTGTAGCGCCGGATAAAAGCAACCATTTGATAATAGTAATTGTCTCCGTGTCCGCCCCGCATCGGTTCGATGTCGCGACTGTGTTCCTGATCGAACTGGTCCACGAACATCACGGGCAGGCGCACGCCGTTGAATTCATTGAATCGCCCGGCGATCCACTCGTTCCATCCCGTGATGAAAATGAAGCGCGGGTTCTCTGCCAGCGCGCGGTCCCACTGCTCCGCCACGTTATATCCGTAGTCGACCGCGTTTGGTCGTGCATCGACCGCCCCCGAGTGGAAACTGCGTCCGCGGGCGCCAGTTTCACTCATGCAACCCAGGCGGTCGCCAACGGCGTTTTGGGCGACGCCCACGGTCATTTGCTCCTTCTCGCCGCGCGCGTTGATAAACACATGTTGGGGGTGGACTTCGAGCCAGCCCCACATGTCCGGCTTAGTCGGTCCTTTGAAATAATCCGGCTGCGGTCGGCGGAAGGTGAAGAACTCCCTGATGCGGGCCGAGTGTTCGCCCTGGTTGGCGAACAGATCGGGGTCCGCGAGCATGAGAGGCTTGCCCTCCCAGCGAAACCATAGGTCCGGGTAGGAGCCTGGCATGTAAAGGTCGCGCCATAGTTCGGCGACAACCTTGGACGGGTCCCAGAACGGTGCAAGGAATGCGACCTGAGGCGTGCGGTTGCCAAGCTGTCGGAACTCCGACCAGACACGCAGCAGAACGCGGTAGTAGTCCGGATACGTGACCTGGTTTGTGACGTCGAAGATAACCACGTCAACACCAGCATCGGATAGCATCTGAGCGTGCTTGCGCAGAACGCCCTCGTCGTTTGTCAGATAGTAGCCAAATATCGATTCACCCCAGTGGTGCGGGGCATGAAGGGGACCCCAGAGCGGGCTTTCGGGTTTGTCCATGGCCGCCGGGTCCTGGGCGAGGATTCTGGAGACGTCGAATGGGCCGCCTTGGATATGGGCGCCGTGCCAAAGAAAGTAGAATATGCCCACGGTGCGGTCGGGGCGTGGTGGGCCGGTTTCGGCCGCCGACGGGAGGGAGCGGCCGAGGGCATCGGTGGCTGACCATGTGTCACTTGACAGGTCCCATTCCGCGGCCGCCCCAACGAGTTGGATTGCGGTGCTGGCGGCCACGAGCGCGAGGAGTGGTTGTGGAATCACAGCTTGGGACTTGGAGGGGGTTGGCAAATGAGCGTGCCAGCGAAGACACTGTTAGTGGTCTTGATCGAGCTGGCTTGTCCGGCTTCGAGAACAGCCTCGTCGTGGCAACCCTGCTCACCGCGGGGCTGCTGATGCTGCGCCCTGAACGCCTGCGCATCGCTGTACCGGCCTGTTCGTTTGATACTATAGTCTGACCGCTGCTTTGACCTGCTCTTCTCTTTCATTCGCTTTCCTCCGGCCGGAGGAACGTGATTTCCCACTGCGAACTGCCGCGCACGAACAGTCGCGCCCTCTTGCCGGCCAATTTGTCGGTCTCGCGCCTGGCGTTGTCTAGACCGATGACGCTGGGATACCACTGGTCAGGACGCAGGTCGCCGAGTATTTTTCGCGGTTCGGTCCAGCCGGAGGCATTGGCCAAGTCGCGGTTGAAGCTCACGTAAACGCCCTTCTGCTTCCAGTGCCGGTCGATGGCGCGGTTGAGCAGCATCACGTATCGATCCAGGTGATGGTTCCAGTGAATCGACGGGCCCCAGAATGCGTCCACGTCAGGGCGATGCCAGTCCTGTCTGGCCGCGAAGATCGCGGTCACTCGCCCGCCCAAGCCCGGCTCAGCCCATTGGTCACTGCGCCACTTCCACACCTTGCCAATAGGTTTGTCGCGGTCGGAGTAGGCCATCCGCGCGACTGAGACTCCCTGCTCCGCGAGGCTGCCAGTGTATGTGCTGATGAAGAAATAGACGAAACGACGGCCGGGATCCACGGCGATGCAGAAATCGCCGTTGCCACCGGCAAAGTAGTAATTGGTTGTGGCGCAGTTGAGCGTGCCGGGGGGCGCCTCCAGCACTATGCCGAGGTCCTGCCACCGAGCGCCGTTGTCCGTCGACCGTGCGGCGCCGATCTTCGGCGCCGTGAGATGCGTGTCGGGACACAAGCCGCCCGGCTCGTTGTGATACCAGCCGTAGAGTGTGCCGTCGTCCGCTTTCCAGGTGCATTCGATCCAACGGCCGCCGTTGACCTGGTTGTCGTATTCGCACCGCACATAACTTTGCGTCAGGTTGAAAACGTCGGGCCCGCTGCTGCGCCAGGGGTGGCCGGCGGAGTTGAACACGTAAAACGTCGCCCCGTCCCAGTGCGCTGGACTGTTGCAGTCGGTGTCGCCGGGCTGATCGGGAGATTTGCTATTGGCGCCGCGGAACCGCGCGAGCGGAGCGTCCCGCAACACAACCTTCGGTGTGGAAGTGTCGTCGCCCGCCGGCGGGGTCGAAAGACAACCGCCAAGCGCGGCGGACAACAGCGTGAGGCATAGGATCGACGGCGCGCGCGGAGAAGTCATATGCCAACTCGTGACATTTCCCGGAGACCAAACGCGGGTCGGCCTTAGAGCTTGCGCTTGCGAACCTCCTCAATCAGCGGCTCGATGTCGAACCCGATGGGTTTGCCCTCGGCGATTTTCTGCCGCGCGCTCAAGATTGCGGCTTCGAGGCCGGGCGGGACTTGATCCTTCCACCAGTTCATCCGTTCGCTGTAGCACCAGACGTACTGGTCTGTTGTATAGAGCGCCCAGTAAGCATTGTGCTCAAACCACCGGGCTCGTTCTTTCGGCGTCATGCGGTAACTCAGGTATTTCTCCGTGTCGGGTTGCCGCAAGGCAAAGTTCTGGTCCACGTAGAGCGCCTGCCCGGCCCGAACCTGCCGCTCGTACTTCTCGCGGAGCTCCGGTGGTACAAGGCCGAGTGCCCGCTGGCGGATAGCGTGGTAGGCGCGGAAATACTGCTCGCGCGATGTGTAATAGTAGGCGTTTTCGTTGCCGTCGATGAACAGCGCGCTGGGGTCGGCCGCTTCGAGCATACCCACGAAAAAGTCGGGCATCAGGCCCCAGCTTTCACGTTCCAGCCGCCGCGCTCTCTCGGCTTCGGGCAGGGTGGCGCAGCGATCGAAGAGGCTGACATGGAAAAACGTCAGGATCGTGGCGCCGGGCATCCGGTTCTCGAACGCGCGCATGAGCTGGGCGCCGCGCTGCCGCACCTTGGCGCGATAGTCGGCAAAACCGCGGGCCTTGGCATTTGGCTGCTCGGCGTACTCCCACAAACTGAAATCGTACGGTTCGGGATCGAAGCAGATGCCGCGGACGCGTCCGGCCTGCGCGATGCCCACCAACAACTCGGCGTTGGCTTCGACGGCGCGCCACTGGTTGTCGTCAAACCAGTCGAACCCGGCGGAAGGGGAACCCCAAACGAGGACGAATGTGTCCGTGAACCGCGTGAATCGCAGCTCACGGAGAACGCGCTCGTCTTCGGCGAACATGGCCGCGTCAAGCGGTGTTGTAACGAACGCGTTATGCCCGCCGCTAAGCCGGAATACCAAGCCGTCAAACGGGCGCTTCTCCATCTCCGAAAGCTCCGCACGCATCTGG
>JAXDCU010000258.1:0-2858 GCA_034677645.1 Verrucomicrobiia bacterium | reverse complement strand
TTCGATCCTTCCTTTCCGCAACCTGAATTGCTTCAACCTTCTCGTAGCTTCCGAGTACTCTTATTATCGGAACCGCCACGCGTCATAATAGAGCCATTTGAGATAGCTGCGCGCCTGCCAGCCATTAGCCCAGCACACCAGTCGATAGTACAAATACCGCAATCGCATCATGCCCTCCTCGAAATTCATCATTTGCGACCAGTGTAGCAGCGGAAAACAAACCAGCGCCCATCCTCTCGCTGCTCAACACGTTCCAGGCTAAAGGACGTGTACCCCCGTCGCAGATCGCGCGGCACCTTGCGGAACGCGTACTGCTGGCCTTGCTCAGTGTCAGAGCGTAGACCATCACTCACCGGAACGTGGATCTCGTTGGCCTCGGCGTAGACCGCTCGTCGGACGCCAGTGGATAGCGGCAGATTGAACGCGGCCCCCGTGCCGGGATGACAAGCCTTGCCGTGGTCACAGTAGACACAGCGCCCGTTTCTGCCTTGCACGAACGTGTCACAGGCCCCGTGATCGGGTACATGGCAACACTCGCAGTTATCACACATGACTATCGCCCTTCCGTTGTTAGCCACGACCATGCGCCGCGACGATCCTCTGGCCCAGCCACTCGGCAACGTTTCGACAAACCGCGTTGCCGAGCTGCCGATAGCGTGCGCTGTCGCTCTGCCCGTTGGCAGCCGTATGCCCATCGGGCGCACCCTGTAGCCGCTCGCATTCAATAGGTGTCAGGCGCCGCACGCCCGCACAAGACGAGATCACATTTGACGGCCTGCTTGGTCGGTTCTCTCCCTCTGCCCGTAGCGTGCCAGCAACCTCCGATTCGTTCCACCAACCCGGACCCGTGTCATGGAAGGACACCAGATGCCCGGCCTCGGCCGCCTGCTGGGTTGTCATCGCGTGACCGTGGCGCGGGGCATGGCTGCATAGCGCATCGACGACAATCGGCACGCCCCGCCCCGTGCCATCCTCGCTGCCGTCCGCCCCCTCAGCTTTCAGAGGATGAGTGACGACGTAAGTTTGCTGGGACTCGTCATAGTGATCCACAGTTGCCCCGTGGGCGAGGGGCCGGGCGACAAAGGGCACGCCCCCGGTAAGCCCGCCGTTGCCACTTCGCAACGCACCCATCGGGCCGACGTTGTTCCCGTGGCATTGGGCCACGTAGGTTTGATTATCCTGGTCAAGCCGCCCGTGGTGCGCCGATAGGGGCTTGGCCACTACCAGGTTCACGTCATCTTCTCTTCGTCGCCCAGGGGGATTGACTCCGCGAGTTGCACTAACGCCCGATGTAAGGGGGCTGGCAATTGGCGCCGCCGCCTCTCTGCCCGGCGGAGAATCCCACGCGCCGCCGTCGGACTCAAATAATACTTCTGCGGCGCGTCCATCTCCAAGACTTGCGACAATGAACACACGGCGCCGGCGCTGGGCCACTCCGAAATATTGAGCGTCCAACACCCGCCAGGCGACTCCATACCATCCTCCCCGGGCGAGTCCTGCGCTTTGCCATCCGCCGTCAGGAACTGCCGGTATTCGTCCGGTAAGCCCTCCAAGCACGACCGCAAAGTCTCGCCCTTCATTGGAGGACAGTAAACCGGTGACGTTTTCGATAACAACCCATCTTGGCTCAAGCTCTCTAAGAATGCGATGCAACTCAAACCAAAGTCCCGATCGGCTTCCAGCCAAACCCGCCCGGTTGCCGGCAAGTGACAGGTCCTGACAAGGGAATCCACCGCAAATAAGGTCAACTGCCGTGAGGTTGTGCCGTCCGACATCGCGTATATCTCCGAATCGCGGCACGTCGGGCCAGTGGTGAGCCAAGACTGACTGACAAGCCGCGTCCTTTTCCACCTGCCACACGCACCGCATACCGGCCTGCTCGAACGCCAGGTCAAACAGACCTATGCCAGCAAAGGCCGAACCGAACGTTAACATACCGCGTTTCCATTCTCCTCAATCGCCGCTACGCTGCTATCGGGTCCGTGCCAATGACACGGCGATAGGTCATCACTGCGCACTCGTAGGCCGCGTCGTACCGCTCGATAACCGCCTGGCTTTCCTTGCGTAGCCGAGCATCGCAAGCAGCAGAGTGCTTGGCGTTGACCAACAGCCGCAGGCCATGCTCGATGTCTCTGTACTCCAGGTCCGAAACCACCAAGATTCGCTGATTGTCCATTCTGTCATCCTCCCTACAGCTTCCCGTTGCTAGCGCCTAATAACCTTCTACGAGGTCAAATAGTTCGGCGTCGGACATTTCGTCCGGCCAGTCGTCCACATCGTCAAGATCATCTTCCAACGGATCGTCGTCGTCACCCGGCGCCAGATTCCACAGTGACAACTGGCCCGCAGCCATAGCCTCGGCTGCGCTTCTGGCCTCTGGCGTGGCCGCCCTGTATTCCCGCCGCTCCCCCGATGTGTAATCGGTGACGTGGATGTATGGCGCGTGCCGCTCCCAAAGGAACCGGGTAGCCTGGTACATGGCCCAGTCACCGGACGTGAACAGGGTAATGCCCGGACTGGCACCCGGCTCCCAATCGTCGCTCAGGGCCACCATGGCCACAACCAACTCCTCGACAGTCGCGAACTCCTGGCGGGTATCCGGCGGAGAGTCCGGGCCGTAGCCGACGCTCCTTAATACAAAGCATCGGTGAGATGTCGGGCTCGTGTTTTCGACGTGGGCTATGTGGTATCGCCCCTCGTGCCACGTAGTCAGTAACATCGTCTCTCGCCTTCGCCGCTTAGGCGCCTACTAGCCATTCAGCGCTTCGGATGCGATTTGAGCCGCCCACCGGCTGTACGCCTCCGGCGATGCCCACGCCTCCGATTCCCTGTACGGGTCGGCCAGGACATTGATCCTG